>JBIIYQ010000057.1:0-18813 GCA_044346745.1 Usitatibacteraceae bacterium
CCGTATGGCCAGCGGACTTGATTCGATGATCCTCGGCGAGCCGCAGGTGTTGGGACAAGTGAAAATGGCTGTCAAGATTGCCAACGATGCCAACGCACTGTCCGGCCCTCTCGACCGGCTGTTCCAGGAAACCTTCCAAGTCGCCAAGACGGTGCGTTCCCAAACCGCCATTGGAACAACGTCGGTATCGATGGCCGCTGCGGCCGCCAAACTCGCTTCGCAGTTGTTCGGCGATATGCAACAGATACGAGTGTTGCTCATCGGCACCGGTGAAATGATTCAACTCGCCGCAACACACTTTGCCGCCTTTAACCCCAAAGCCATCGTTGTCGCGAACCGTACGCTCGCCAATGCAGCGGCGCTCGCCGAGCAGTTCAACGCCACGCCAATGGCACTCGACGAAGTACCGTCTTGTATCCACGAATTCGACGTTGTCATCACCTCCACCGCCTCGACCCTGCCGATCATTGGTAAAGGCATGATCGAGCGGGCCATTAAACGTCGCCGGCACAAACCCATGTTCTTGGTCGATCTCGCCGTGCCACGCGATATTGAACCTGAAGTGCATGAAGTTGAAGACGCCTACCTGCATACACTCGATAGCCTCGGTCGCGTCATTGATCAGAACCTCGGCACACGACAAGCGGCAATCGCCGAAGCGGTCGCAATCATCGAAACACACACCGATGCCTTTATGCGCTGGATGGACGCACGTAAAACAGTGCCGTTGATCCAACAGTTGCGCTCAAAAGCTGATGACTACCGGTTGGCTGAACTAGAGCGAGCTCAAAAGATGCTGGCGCGAGGCGACGACCCGGCGAAGGTTCTTGAACACCTCTCACATGGCTTAACCAACAAACTACTCCACCATCCACTCAAGTCGCTCAAAGAGTGTAGCGGCGAGCAGCGAGAAAGTGTTTCTGCCGTTGTGCAGGATATGTTTCACCTCGAAAAGCCTCACGACGAAAGTTTGTAATCACCGCTGCTAGGCGGGTACCGGCGTTGCCGACGACCGCGCCTCTTTGATCGGCAAATTCGCCACTGCCGCCACCGCTGCGAGCAACATATCTGCCACCCACATGCTGTTGTAACTCCCCCATTCAACAACGGCAACGCCACCCAACCATGCACCAAGGAATCCACCGATCTGGTGGGAGAGCAAGGTAATGCCGAAGAGCGTGGATAGATATCGCACCCCAAACAGCTTGCCGACCAGTGCTGCGGTGGGTGGCACGGTCGCCAGCCATGTCAGCCCCAACCCAGCAGCAAACAAATAAAGCGTGAGCTCCGTTTTCGGTGCGGCAAGATACACCGCAATCAACAACACACGCGAGGTGTACATCCAAAACAGAATCATCTTGCTGCGGTAACGCCCGACGCCCCACCCCACCGCCAAGCTGCCGATAATGTTCGCCAAACCGATGATGGCAAGCGACCAACTGGCCACACTTGGTGACAAACCACAGAGGGCAACTTCACCCGGCAAGTGTGTAACCAGAAACGCGATGTGAAAGCCGCATGTGAAGAAGCCGGCGTTGAGCAACAGAAAACTGCGATTGCGCATTGCTATCGCCACCGCCGCGCGCATTCCACCGTTGCTACCCTGGCTGACGCCGGTCGCAGGCACAGCAGAGGAGTCTGCCGGGGCGATGACGACTTTCGCCTTGCCACGCAGCAGTCGCGCAGACGGCAGAGTCAGCAGCGAGACCAGCGCCAGCGCCCACATGGCATTTACCCATCCTGCAAAGGTGATCAGGATTTGGGTAATCGGCGCAAACACCATCTGGCCCACGGATGCGCCCGCGTTAATGATGCCCGACGCCATGCCACGCTTCTCGGCGGCCAAGTGCTGTGCAGCTGCACCGATTAACACCGAGAAACTCCCCATCCCCGCGCCGGCGGCCATGAGAAAGCCAATCGACAATGTAAGCCCGACGCTTGACGTCATCATCGGTGTGACCGCATAACCGGTCGCGAGCACCAAAGCGCCCGCCGCAATCACTCGACCCGGACCATACCGGTCAGCGATTGCGCCGGCGATCGGCTGGATCAGCCCCCAAACCAACTGTCCAATCGCAATCGAGAGACTAATCGTGGCGATACCCACACCGGTCGCCGTATTCAACGGCGAGATGAATAGCCCCGTCGACTGGCGCATCCCCATTGTGATCATGAGCGCCGCCGCCGCCGCCACCGTGACAGCCCAATACGAAGTTGCGCGTGATTGGTGTATTGCCACCGGCGGCGAGACTTTCGTCACTTCACCAACTTAGGTGCATGCAGTAGCTCACCTGGTACGTTTTGAATTAGCGGCACCAAGGAGTGCAAAAACGCTGCCAATGCGGATGTGCGTCGCCAGACGAGCGCGATACGACGGTAGGGTGCTGGATCCGCAAACCGAATCAACTGAATCGACGGCGAGACTGGGGAAGGTGGGTGCACTGTAAGCGCTGGCATGAGCGTAATGCCCGCGTTTGCCGCCACCATGTGTCGCAGCGTTTCAAGGCTGGTCGCGCGAAAGCCGCCGCGTTCGCTCGCTCCGGCCATTTGACAAACTTCTAACGCCTGATCACGCAGGCAGTGGCCATCATCGAGCAGCAAGAGTTGCTCCTCAGCCAGCTCGGTGAGCTTGACTTTTGTTTGTTTCGCCATTGGATGGAGTTTGGGGACGGCGAGTACGAAGTCCTCCTCGAACAAAAATTCGACGTGAAGATTGTCCTCAGGGATTGGCATCGCCAAGATGCCACAATCGAGTTCGCCGTCGTGCAGTTTTCGCAGAATCACCTCAGTCTTTTCTTCGACCAAGATCAGTTCTAACTTTGGGTAGCGGCTGACCATTGTTGGAATGATGTGTGGCAGCAAATACGGGCCTAACGTCGGGAAAATCCCCAGCTTCAACAAGCCGGATTCGGGATCTTTCGAGCGCCGCGCAATGGCGCGAATTTCATCCGCTTCACGCAGCATCACCCGTGAACGCGCCACGACCGCCTCGCCTACCGCAGTCAACATCACATTGCGCGGGTTGCGCTCGATCAGCGATACGCCCAACTCTTCTTCGAATTTCTTCAATTGCGTGGAGAGTGTCGGTTGCGAAACAAAACTCGCCTCGGCGGCGCGGCCAAAGTGTTTGTGATCTGCCAAGGCGACGAGGTAACGTAGGTCACGAAGATTCACAAAAGCGCTCCAAAAAGATTTATCAATAGATGAATGCTATCACTAGCGGCCACCCATATTTGCGCTTTCCAGCCGCATGCAACGGCGAGGTATAGTCAGGAGATGCAAAAATTCGGTTTCAAAATTCAGACGCGCGCGGGAACCACCGTCGATCACTTAATCGTTCACGCGGCAGATCAAGCTGCTGCGGAAGTGAAGCTGCGCAAGATGTACCACCACTGCACGATTGTGGAAATGCGCGTAATCGATGAGTTGGCGCGCGGCGAAGGCACCGATTTAGAGAGCGCGATTTCGCTCATTGTCGATCAAGAAAAGAAGTAACTACTAGGCGAATCCGGTTCGCCTACAGAGCTAACGCAAAGTGGCCAGCTGGTGGGGGTTTCCAGCCAAAAGCGCCCCAAACTGCCCAGCTAGAGACGACTTTGGCAATTCTTCGTTGTCCGGCCGGAGAAAATCACCGGACTTCAGCTCGTCGTAGAGCGCCTGATAATCCTGCGCCCCGCGGCTGCTTGGGGCGTGGTCGAACACATCTTTCTCGGCAAATGGGCTCTCTGCCAACGACACACTCTCCGAGACTTTGGTTTCGCACACGTCAGCGCCAAACTTTTCGCGGAAGCTGTTGTAAATCTCCCAAGACATCTTACGACGCCCATCAAAGCGAGTAATCACATAGCGTCGCTGGATGCGCTTCTTCAGCACCGGTCCCAGCGCGTTCAGTGTCTTCTCCACCTGGATTGCACCCTTTACGGCGAGGTAGTCAGCGGAAACTGGAACCAGAACTTTGTCTGCAGCAAAAATGGCCGATAACGACATCACGCCCAGCAGCGGACAACAATCAATAATCACCGGGCGTACACCGTTAAGCTGTTCACGAATGAGGGCAATTTTGAGCCGGTTCAGGACGTTTGGACCTTTGCCAAACTGCGTGTCAATCTTGCTCAACTCTAGATGAGCTGGCAACAGATGCCAGCCGCGGCCAGTATCCTTGATGAGGCTGGCGAGTTGCTTGTTGTCACGATAATGGGCGTACAAACTCTCCGCAGCACTGCTAATCGTGACGCCTGATATTGCCGTCAGATGCGCTTGGGGATCGAGATCAATGGCCAGTGGGTGTTCTCCGGCGCGAGCAAGAGCAGCTGACAGATTCAGCGCCGTGGTGGTTTTGCCCACTCCACCCTTTTGATTGAACACCGTAATGCGAGCCATGTTGCACGCCTTCGAAGAGACATCGGGTCAGCCTGCAACACTAGCGCAGGATGCCGCACAAACAAACGCAGGACACGAATTAATAGCACGAATTCAACGGGTTGCCAATCTTTTTTAAGATTTTGGGCAAACTATCGGGCATAACTGCGCGGGCCTGTCCCCGCCCAAATGGCGAGAGTTTGTCGAACTTCGGTGACAGCGTTGTGACGCGTTTTCGCCGGAAGCGTAGACCGTTCAGGTCGCACTGATCCGCAGCGCCGGAAATGTCCCGGCCATATCGTCTAGTGTGTCGGTAAAAATGCCGTCGAGGCTCAGCGCGAACAAAGACCCCGCGACCGCCGAATCGTTGACCGTAAATGCCATCACTCGAAAGCCGTTCGCGTGCAATTGGCTCAGCATCACTGGCGAAACGTCTTGCCAGGGACAATTCACGCTGGCGCAGCCCAACTCCCGTGCCATGTCGAGCGCGCTCGCGTCGTACTGTTCCACCAGCAACGCACGAGGCAGGTTGGGTGCGGCCTCCGCTGCCGCAGTTAGCGCGGGGACACTAAACGACGATATCAGCGGCGGGTGCCCCGCAATGGCGAGCTCATTAGCAAGCTTGGCAACAACACGACCGGTTTCCACATCGCGTCTAGGGCAGGGTTTGATCTCAATATTGGCGAGCATGCGCTGTGAATTCAAATACCCCATGACATCGTCAAAGCGCGGGATCGGCTCACCGACAAATGCCGACCCCCTCCAAGCGCCCGCATCCAATTGCGAGAGTTCCGCGGCTGTTTTCTCGCGGAACGCGCCAAAGCCGTTGGTGGTACGTTCGAGTGTGTCATCGTGCATCAACATGGCCACACCATCGGCGGAAAGTTTGACGTCGAATTCAACCGCGTCATAACCAAAGGCGCGCGCCTGTTTCATCCCGGCTAACGTATTCTCGGGGGCCAAACGCCCACCGCCACGATGGGCAAACAACTTCGGGTAGGGCCAACGTATCAAGTGGCGCCCCCGACAGTGATGGCACGTATCGTTAGCAGAAACACGATGGTGAGCAATGCGGCAAGCAGGTCGTCGAACATGACACCAAAGCCACCTTTGATCGTGCGATCGGCGACACCGATTGGCCAGGGCTTGGTGATATCGAATACGCGGAACGCCACAAACGCCACCGCCATCCAAAGGTGGGCCGAAGGCCCAGCGGGCACAAAGGCAAGCACCAGCAAAAATGCGGCGACTTCGTCGATGACAATACTGCCGTGATCCGAAACGCCGAGCGCCCTGCCCGTTTTTGCACTGGCCCAAACGCCCAGCACGAACAAGAACGTCACCATCCCCGCCAAGAGGTAATTGCCGCCAACCAAGTCGCAGGCCAGATAAATCGGAATCGCCAGCACGGTCCCAAACGTGCCCGGCGCTTTTGGCGCGAGTCCGGTGCCGAAGCCTAACGCAATAAAGTGCGCCGGATGTGCAATAAGAAATTTGAAATCGGGTTTCATTTTGGCCGATGAGAATGTCTATGGTTGGTTTGCAAAGTGGTCGAATCCGCGCATATTAATTTCGATCTCGTCACCTGCATCATCCAGCACACGAACCTGGATTGGCCCTGCGGTCATCGTCCCAATTCGGGTCAGAGGCAAACCAAGCTCTTCCCCGATCTGGATGATGTTATCGCGTTGAGGCGTGGCCGCTGTGAAACAAAGCTCGTAGTCATCACCACCGGTTAATGCACACATGTGCTGAACCACCAAATCCTCTTTTTGCAGCGCCGGATGGATTGGTACCTTCGACCAGTCGATGTTTGCGCCGAGGCCCGATCTTGTAACGATGTGGTCGAGATCCGCCAGCAGACCGTCGGAGATATCGATCGCGCTGTGCGCCAACACCCCGAGTCGTTTTCCCAGGGCAATACGCGGCTGTGGCGCTTCGAGCCGTGTCCGCAGGTCGGCATCAATTGCCGCGCGGGTGCCCTGCGTCAGCAGCTGCCTGAGAGCGAGCGCGGCACCGCCCAGTCGACCTGACACCCAGATATCGTCACCCGCTTTAGCACCGTCGCGGTGCATAGCGTCGTCTGCTTTGAGCTCGCCCAATACGGTGATGGTGATCGATAGTGGCCCGCGGGTGGTGTCGCCGCCAACGAGCTCAATTTGAAACTGGTCCGCTAACGCAAACAGTCCATCTGAGAACGCCGAAAGCCAAGCATCATCAATCTGCGGCAGCGTGAGTGCGAGGGTGAAAAAACGCGGGGTGGCCCCCATTGCGGCGAGGTCGGAGAGATTCACCGCCAAGGCCTTATGCCCCAACGTCTTCGCATCGACGTCGGAAAAGAAATGGACGCCTTCGACCAGAGTGTCCGTTGAAATCGCTGTACAGACAGTTGACGCTGGCAACAACGCGCAGTCATCACCCACACCCAACAAAGCACGTTGTGGCGGCCGCGAAAAATATTTGGCAATGAGCCCGAATTCTGTTGTCACGTTTCGGGATGTCTGCGACGTTACGGACGTTTTGAAGGGGGAGGCTTGGCGGCGCGCTTTTCCGGTGCAGGGGCCGCAATTTCTTCCGCGCGATTAACTGCCGCCAACTTATCGAGCACACCATTGACGTACTTGTGTCCGTCGGTACCGCCGAAGGATTTCGCAAGCTCGATCGCCTCGTTGATGATGACACGGTAAGGTGTTTCAGGCATGTGGATGAGTTCATATCCGGCAATCAACAGCACCGCTTTCTCCACAGGGCTAACTTCGGCCCACGGGCGATCCAAGTGCGGTGTCATTGCCGTCGAGAGTGTGTCAGCGTTTTGCACGACTCCCACAATGATCGTCTTGAACAATGCTGCGTCTGCTTTATCGAACCCTTCGGCTGTCTTGTATTGCTGATCGAGTTCATGTGGTGACTGTTGCGCCAGCTGCCATTGATACATGGCTTGGAGCGCGAATTCACGGGAACGGCGTCTCGGCGATTTCATGCCTTACCCTTTTCCTTGACCTGACTCGCTCGGCCGCCGCGATTGGTGACTGAAGCAATCAGAAGTGCCATCTCCACGGCAACTCGTGCACAATCCGCACCCTTCTCTTCAACACGCGCCAACGCTTGTTCGTCTGTGTTTGTCGTCAGAATGCCATTGGCAATCGGCACGCCGGTGTGGAGTGCAACTTCAGAAACACCGCGGCACGATTCATTGGACACCACTTCAAAGTGATAGGTCTCACCGCGAATCACGGCGCCAATGGCGATCAGCGCATCGTACCGGCCGGTCAGCGCCATGCTTTGCAACAGAAGCGGAATCTCCAGCGCCCCGGGTACGCTCGCGGTATCAATCGTGTCCGGCGAGACACCGAGGGCGGCAAGCTCCTTGATACAAGCTGCGACCATTTGGTTAACGATCGGCTCGTTAAAGCGACTCTGTACGAGACCGATCTGAAGCCCATCACCATTCAGCGGTGTTTTCAATGCAATGTTATTCATACCACTTTCAGTTTGCGATCTTGATTCGGTGGCAAATACTCCACCACCTCGAGATCAAAGCCCGACATGCTCGGGATATTCTTCGGCCACGACAAAACGCGCATCTTGCGTACGTTTAGCTCGCGGAGAATCTGCGCGCCGATACCGTGCATCCGTGGATCCCACTTTTGGGACCGTTTTGCCTTGGCGTCAGCGGCGGATAAAGTAAACCGGTCTAGGATTTCCTGTGAATGTTCTTCGCGGCGCAACAGCACAATCACGCCCGTGCCTTCAGTTGCGACAATTCGCATCGCCTCACCAACCGAATAAGCGTGGCGACCACTGTCAAACTCGAAAAAATCCGCGCCGATGAATGGCTCATGAACCCTAGTGAGCACCGGCACATCTGGACGGATATCACCGCGAGTCAACGCCATGTGGACTTCATTCGCCGTTTTGTCACGGAACAAGTGCAGCTTAAAAGGCCCGTACGGTGTCGACACATCGCGGACCGTGACACGCTCCACCAAGGTTTCGGTGACCGATCGGTGACGAATCAAATCAGCGATAGTGCCAATCTTGAGCCCATGCGCCTTTGCGAATGGAATCAAATCCGGAAGACGCGCCATGCTGCCGTCCTCATTGAGGATTTCGCAAATCACACCGGCCGGCGAGAGACCTGCGAGGCTCGAGAGATCACAAGCCGCCTCGGTATGCCCGGCACGCATCAACACGCCGCCGTTCTGCGCCGTCAACGGAAAGATGTGGCCGGGCTGCACGATGTCCTCTGCTTTGGCGTTTCGTGCGGCGGCCACCTGCACGGTACGTGCCCGATCCGCCGCAGAGATACCGGTGGTGACACCGGTCGCGGCCTCGATTGAAACCGTAAACGCCGTGCCATGTGACGTACGATTGTCTGCGACCATCGGCGGCAAACTCAGACGCGTCGCGTGCTCTTCAGTGATCGGCATACAAATCAGACCGCGGGCATGTTTGGCCATGAAGTTGATGGCCTCCGGCGTGACAAAGTCTGCCGCCATCACGAGATCACCTTCGTTTTCACGGTCTTCGGCGTCGACCAGCACCACCATTTTTCCTTGGCGGATGTCTTCGATTAGTTCTTTTGTCGAGGAGATCGACATGTTGTACTCCGTTGTGTTCGGTTACTGACGCCAGCAATTAGGCAGTTGGTGACTTCACGCTATCTTGCATCATCCGCTCCACGTATCTCGCCAGCAGGTCAATTTCAAGATTAACTTTGCTGCCGCTGTGCAGGCCGCGAATGCTGGTGACCTGATAGGTGTGAGGAATGATGTTTATTTCAAAGCTGCAACTACCGCTCGGTGTATCGGCGACCTTGTTTACAGTCAGCGAAACCCCGTTGACCGTAATTGAGCCTTTACGCGCAACAAACTTGGCTAATTCATGTGGCGCTTCTATCACCAAGCGCCATGACGCACCGAGGTCTTCCATTTGAATGACCGTGCCGATGCCATCAACGTGACCACTCACGAGATGCCCGCCGAGGCGATCACCAAAACGTAGCGACTTCTCCAAATTGACTATCGCCCCCTGGGCGAAACCGGAAGTTAACGAAAGCGACTCGTTCGAAACATCGACGGAAAACGTCTCGGCGGTCTTAGCGACCACCGTCAGGCAACAGCCGTTGACCGCAATTGAATCGCCCAAGCTGACTTGATGCAACCCCAACTTCGGCGCGTTTATCGTCAGCCGTAGATTTGCCGGGGATGAGTCGGCCCCTTGGATGACGCCAGTTGTCTCGATAATGCCAGTGAACATGATTACTTGTTGACCCTTGCGGTGATCCTCAGATCCGGCCCGATTTGGCGCACGTCGCTGAATGAAAGAACAATTTTATCCCGCAGAGAGGCTAGCGGCTCAAGTGCAAACAAACCCTTTGCACTGTCCCCGAGTATCGAAGGCGCGATATGGGCAACAATTTCGTCAACCACACCGGCCGCGAGCAAGGATCCATTTAGCTTGGCACCTGTTTCAACCATCAGTGAGTTGATCTTCCTAGCGCCTAGCGTCTGCATCATTGCGGACAGGTCGACCTTGCCTTTCACCGACTCTGTCGCAACGCGGCAGACGTCAATCCCGGCAGCGCGGAGCGTTTCAGCACGCGCCTCCGCACCCGTGGCGGTCACCACCAGTGTGTTGCCACCCGCCAATATCTTTGCGCCATCAGGGACATCCAAGCGGCTATCGAGCAGTATCCGAAGTGGTTGACGCTGGCAAGGAACGTCCCTCACTGTGAGCGCCGGATCGTCGACGAGAAGCGTGCCGATACCCGTCATGACCGCGCAGCTATCGCGTCGCATGGCGTGCACATCACGCCGGGCTTCCGGTGACGTAATCCACTGCGATAATCCATTGGTCAGCGCCGTCTTGCCGTCAAGACTGGCGGCAACCTTTAACGTAACGTAAGGACGCCTGCTTCGTACACGCTGCAAAAACGCTTTCAGCTGCCGCTCAACCTCGGCGCTCATCAACCCGGCATCGAGCTTGATGCCAGCGCTTATCAGATTCTCGTGCCCCTTGCCGTCAACACCTTCAAATGGATCGTGCAACGCAGACACCACCCTTGCCACCTTTGCGGCGACGAGTAGATCAGAGCACGCCGGCCCACGCGAGTTGGCGTGCAGAGCACACGGCTCAAGGGTGGAGTAGACCGTCGAACCTTCTGCGGATTCCACGCAGTTTGCCAATGCCTCGGCTTCAGCATGTGGTCGACCGCCGGCGCGGGTAAAACCTTCACCAATAATGCGACCGTGTTTGACGATGACACAACCGACAAACGGATTGGGCGTCGCAACCGCCCGCCCCTGCTCGGCGAGCTGGATCGCGCGCGCCATCATGGCGTGATCAACAGCTGTAAATCGGGTCATCTGGCGACCCTGTCCGCTCGTGCATTTCGAATGGCACGCACAGCACACCCCGACCCGGGCCTCACTTCGTCACTTCCCGAATGGCTTGCTTAAATTCCTCAACATCGGAAAAGCTACGATAGACCGAGGCGAAGCGAACATATCCCACTTGGTCGAGTTGTTTTAGCTCCGCCATGACCATTTCCCCTACCTTGCGCGTAGGCAATTCTCTCCGCGCCTCGTTCAGCAGCGCTTGTTCAATGCGCTCAATGGCGGCGGCAATTTGTTCTTCTGGAACCGGACGTTTATGCAGCGCACGGTGCAGGCTCATCTCAATCTTGGCCCGTGAGTAATCTTCACGCTGACCATTCGACTTCACCACCGTCGGCATGCGCAGCTCGGCATTTTCATAGGTGGTAAAGCGTTTGTGGCACACGGTACAGCGGCGGCGGCGGCGGACCTGGTCACCTTCGTCTGACACCCGCGAATCAATGACCTGCGTTTCCTGCGCGCCACAAAAAGGACACTTCATCGGGACGCTCGTGAGCTCGTAGACGTGCAAACGCGTGAACGCGTGAAACGGCCACGTAGGCGAGCGCCCTCCAGACCACGATCCGCTTGTTCACGGTTCACCGATTCACCTATTCACCCGTTCACAAATCTAGCCATAGACCGGGAAACGTTTAGTCAGCGCCGCGACTTTTTCACGCACCGCAGCGATGTTAGCGGCGTCACGTGGATTGTCGAGAAGATCGGCAATCAGATTGCCAGTTAGTTCGGCTTCCGCTTCCTTGAAGCCGCGAGTGGTCATCGCCGGCGAGCCCAAACGAATGCCGGAGGTGACAAACGGCTTTTCCGGGTCATTCGGGATAGCGTTTTTATTGACAGTGATATGTGCTTCACCGAGCAGTGCTTCTGCTTCTTTACCGGTAATGTTCTTGGCGCGTAAATCGACCAGCATGACGTGTGATTCGGTATGCCCGGAGACAATTCGCAATCCGCGTTTAATCAGCGTTTTTGCCAGCACGTCGGCATTCTTCAACACTTGCGACTGATAGACCTTGAACGATGGGTCCAACGCTTCCTTAAAGGCAACCGCTTTTGCCGCGATCACGTGCATCAACGGTCCGCCCTGCAATCCCGGGAAAATCGCCGAATTGATAACCTTCTCAAGTTCCGGCTTCATCAAGATGATGCCCCCGCGCGGCCCGCGAAGGCTCTTGTGGGTGGTGGAGGTGACCACATCCGCATAGGGCAACGGTGATGGGTAGACACCTGCCGCAATCAGCCCCGCATAGTGGGCCATATCAACCATAAACACGGCACCAATTTCTTTGGCCACTGCCGCGAAACGCGCAAAATCAATCTTTAATGCATAAGCCGACGCACCGGCAAGAATCAGCTTGGGTTTATGTTCGCGCGCAAGACGCTCCATCTCTGCATAGTCGATGACTTCATTTGCGTCGAGGCCATAACTGATGACATTGAACCACTTACCGCTCATGTTGACTGACGCGCCGTGTGTCAGATGCCCGCCCATGGCGAGATTCATTCCGAGGAAGGTATCTCCAGGCTTCAGGCAAGCGAGAAAAACCGCTTGGTTCGCCTGAGATCCAGAATTCGCCTGCACGTTTGCCGCATAGCCGTGGACATCAGCGCCGAATAGTTTGCGCACACGCTCGATGGCCAAGGTCTCTGCCATGTCGACGTATTCGCAGCCACCGTAGTAGCGCTTGCCGGGATAACCTTCGGCATACTTGTTCGTCAATTGCGAGCCCTGCGCCTGCATGACGGCGTGACTTGTGTAGTTTTCTGACGCGATCAGCTCAATGTGTTCTTCTTGGCGGCGATTTTCTTGCTGAATCACAGCGAAGATTTCGGGGTCGACATTAGCGAGCGTTTGTGAGGCCTGGAAGGTGTCTGGCATGATGGGTTCCCGAAAAAAAAACAATAATCAAATCAATCGCGTATGCCTCCTTGTCAGGGAGGTCTCACGCTGGGCGCGGCGGCACAAACCGCTTCCAAAGTCTATCACGCAGGCTCGCTTGGAGGCACTGCGGCCAGGGTTGCAACCCTCCATACTGAATGAATGGCGGATCAATATCGGCAAACTCGCCCGATCCGGTCGACCGCCAGCCCGCGCAGGTCACCACTCAGCACGCCAGCCAGCCAGCCTAGTCCGTCATCCCCTTTGAGCATGGCAATGGTGGTAATCGCCCCGGCGACCAAACAACTCGGCGCAAAGACGCTGACCGATTGCAACCCCATAACCGGCTGTCCACTACGCGGATCGAGGATATGGCAGTAGCGGACCCCATCGACTTCCATAAAGCGCTCGTAATCCCCGCTGGTAGCAACCGCCCCGCTGGCAATCTCAACGGTCTCCAACACGGCACCATCCTGCCGAGGGTGACGGATACCGAGTATCCAAGGCGCGCCACCTGCCTGTGGTCCAGTCACCACGACGTCCCCGCCTAAGTCGACGAACCCATGTCTCACGCCGTGGGTAAGCAGCACAGCCGCAGCACGATCGGCTGCATATTCCTTGCCGAATCCGCCGAAGTCGATCTCCATTCCGATGCGTGTTAGCTGGATGGCGTTGGGTTTGCGCTTGACCTGCTGCCAACCAACCATCGGCATCAGCGCGTCAATGGCCTCTTTAGAGGGCAATTGGCCCGATTTGAAATCCCAAACCCGCCGCAAGACACCGGAAGTGATATCGAACAACCCGCCACTTTGTTGAAAACACGAATCCGCGAAATCCAATAATTGTGCTGTCTCCGCGTCAATCTCAGTCCAACCCGCGCCATTTCCGTCCCGGCTGGCTTGGTTGATGCGGGTCACCACACTATCTTCACGATATCGAGAGTACTTGTTCTCAATGCGCCGCACCTCATCGATGGCAGCGTTCGCCGCTAACTCGGCCTGCGCAATGGTATCGGCGAACAGTTCGACAGTGTTTTCACAAGCCATCGCCTGAAACGGAAAACGAAACCGTTGCACGCCTACTTCTCCGGCGGAAGGTAGGGCACTTTGCTGGAGAAAATCGCTTCTATCAGCGCCGTTTCTCGCTCTGAAATGATATGAAGAAACGGTGTTGCACCTTTCATGTGGCGGAAGGAGGAGAAACCCGCCTCCAAAAACTGTTGCATTTCGGCAAGCCCGGCCAGCTTTGAAGGCCGCCGCAGCATTTTCAATGTCGAATAAATCAACGGCTTCTTGACCACAACGTCGAGGCCTTGGCCGACATCCAGCATCAGTGCAACCTGTTGTAGCCGATCAGCTTTGCGACCGACAGCGCGAAACGCCTCGCAATAAACCGCATTGTTGATCTCCGTGCCACGGATCTGTCTCGCGAGTGCTTGATCAAACTCTTCTGAGAGCACATCGAGGGCGAGGGCATTGCCCATTGTCTCGAAAGCAAACTTTGGCAGTAGACGTTTGATCGTTGGATACATCCGCAGCAAATCGCTGTCACGCGGTGCCGTGTCTTTTTCGCCGTAGAGCTCATCCAGAAAAAACGCAGTGGCTGGCGCAAATCTGTGGTCGACGCTAAGATCTTTATAGGTATGCCGCAGTCGACGGTGCTGCCACTGCTTCACGCGATTAACGTCGGCAAAAAAATCCGCCTGGCGTTTCATTGGTCCGCGCAGTTCTTCTAATCGATTCAAGTGCTCAAGCATCGCAGTTTGCGCTCACCCAATCTCCACAATCAAACGATGTTGCGCTGCGACAAATTAGACGCTTCAATCTAATTGAGTCTGCCGCGCTCGATTCGTCGCTGCTATTCTAGCGACCGTTCCGATCAATGACCCTCAATGATCTAACTGAGACCTGCATTGTAGACATATGGACCTAAGCAATACACCCGAACTCCCCCTTCGCCACAAGAGTGGGGCAGACCCAAGTGCTTCCGTTGAAGCAGACCTCCACCGCACATTTGAACGTCTGCGCGCTGCCTATGCAGCCAACCGCATGCCGAGCGTTGATTGGCGTCGCCGGCAATTGTCACGTCTGGAGTCCCTGCTACGCGATAATCTCAACGAAATCTGCGTGGCAATCGCAGCGGACTTTAGCCACCGCTCGCACCATGAAACGCAGCTGCTTGAGTTGTTTCCGGCAATTGCCGCGATTAAACATGCCCGCAGTCACGTGGGCAGCTGGATGAAGCCGCGCCGCAGCTGGGCATCTATGTGGTTCTTGCCGGCACGTAATGAAATCCGTCCGCAACCACTCGGCGTCGTTGGCATCATCGTGCCGTGGAACTATCCGATTTTGTTGGCGGTGGCGCCACTGGTAGGCGCATTGGCGGCGGGAAACCGCGCCTTTATCAAGATGAGCGAATTCACGCCTCGCACCGGCAAACTGTTCGCCACGCTAATCGAGACCTACTTCACGAGTGATGAGGTACTTGTCGTCAACGGCGAGGCCGAGGTCGCGCAGGCGTTTTCAACCCTAACCTTTGACCACCTACTGTTTACCGGTTCCACCGCCATCGGCAAACGGGTCATGCAAGCGGCAGCCGAACATCTCACCCCGGTGACTTTGGAACTCGGCGGAAAGTCCCCGGCCGTCATCGGCCCGGATGCCGAGATGGCATCAGCGGTATCGCGCATCATGTTCGGCAAGTGTTTGAACGCCGGGCAGACTTGTATCGCGCCGGACTACGTGTTATTGCCGCGAGGAAAAGAATCTGAGTTTATCGAGGCCGCAAAACGTTTTGTTTCGGCTCATTACCCCACCATTGCTGCAAATCCCGACTACACCTCGTTGGTGAACCAGCGTCATCTGTCTCGCCTGCATGCCTATCTTGATGAAGCACGCGCCGCTGGCGCAAGCGTCCATTCGCTCAACGACGCAGGCGAAAGTCTGGACGGCACCCAAAAACTCGCGCCAACGATTGTGACCGGCGCGCGTGAAGAATGCCGACTCTTGCATGAGGAAATTTTCGGGCCGATTCTGCCGTTGATTCCTTACGATGGGCTCGACAGCGCCCTCAGTTATATCAACGCCCGCCCGCGCCCGCTTGCACTGTATTACTTCGGCCACGATCGCCAGCAGATCGATCAGGTACTCAACGAGACCGTTGCCGGCGGCGTTTCGATTAACGAAACCCTATTGCACATCTCGCAAGAGGATCTGCCGTTTGGCGGCGTTGGCCCATCAGGGATGGGGGCTTATCACGGCAAAGTCGGGTTTGACACCTTCTCCAAGTCCAAGCCCATTTTTCACCAGTCCAGGTTCAATGGCTTGGCCATGTTCCAACCGCCTTTTGGTAAACGCTTCGAGGCACTCATCAAGCTTCTACTGAAATGATTGTTTGACGCGTTATGCGCCCGCTGCGAATCGCCGATGGTGCTTCTAGTGCCAATCGCACAGAGTAATTCCTTAGCAAACCGAGCCTCCGAATAAATATGTCTGACAGCATCACCGATTACCTAATCCTCGGCGCAGGCTCGGCGGGTTGCACACTCGCCGGACGCCTCTCCGAAGACGGCGACACGCACGTTACCCTGCTCGAAGCCGGTCCACGCGATTCCAGCGTCTTGATTCATTGCCCGGCAGGGATGGCGGTGATGGCGCAAACCGGCACGGCAAACTGGAGTTTCAATACTGTTCCCCAGCGCGGGTTGAACGGCCGCACCGGGTATCAACCGCGCGGCAAAGTGTTGGGCGGCTCGAGCTCAATCAATGCGATGATCTACGCACGCGGACACCGCGCCGACTACGATCATTGGGCAGAAATCGGCAATGCAGGTTGGTCCTACGAGGACGTCTTGCCGTACTTCAAACGCGCTGAGAACAATGAGCGCGGTGGTGATGAATTCCACGGCGTTGGCGGCCCGCTGAATGTACGCGATCTGGCGACGCCAAATCGGTACAGCCAGGCGTTTATCGATGCCGGTCAGGCCGCCGGGTTTCCAGTTAACCTCGACTTCAACGGCGCCGACCAAGAAGGTGTCGGGATGTATCAAGTGACACACCGTGCGGGCGAACGCTTCAGCGCGGCAAAGGCTTACCTCGCGCCGAATCTCAGCCGAAACAATCTGACAATCGAGACTAACGCGCGAGTCACGCGCATTTTGTTCGAAGGACGGCGCGCCGTTGGCGCTGAGTTCCTGCAAAACGGCTCGTTGCGGCAGATTCGTGTGCGTCGTGAAGTGTTGCTCAGTGCCGGCGCGTTGCAGTCGCCGCAGATCCTCATGCTATCTGGAGTAGGCAGTGCCGACGCGTTATCAAAACTCAGTATTCCTGCAGTGCATCACCTGCCGGGCGTGGGACTGAACCTGCACGACCATGCCGACGCGGTACAGGTTTACGATGCACCGAAACTAACCGACTTGTTGGGCGTCTCGGTTGTCGGCGTCTGGCATTTGCTCAAGGGTATCGCCGACTGGCGCAGCCACCGCACGGGTTTACTCACAACAAACATCGCCGAAGCAGGCGGCTTTGTGAAAAGCAATCCCACCGAGCCGATCCCCGATTTGCAATTCCATTTTGTGATCGGCAAGTTGGTTGACCATGGCCGCAAAGTCACCTTTGGACACGGATACTCTTGCCACGTTTGTGTGTTGCGCCCAAAGAGCCGCGGCACCGTGACGTTGCAAACGGCCGATCCATTGGCCGCACCGCTGATTGACCCGAATTTCCTCAGCGATCCGGACGATGTTGTACGTATGGTCAAGGGCTTTCGTATCATGCGCGACGTCTTGGCACAGCCCTCGCTGGCACGATACGGCGGACGCGAGTTAAACCGCTCCGCCACGGCGCAGACTGACGCCGAAATTGAAGGTTTCATTCGCAGCCAAGCGGATTCCATCTATCATCCTGTCGGCACCTGCCGCATGGGTGGCGATGATGCGGCGGTAGTTGACGCAACCCTTCGTGTTCACGGCATAGACGGATTAAGGGTGATTGATGCGTCAGTCATGCCGCAGATTGTCGGCGGCAACACTAATGCACCGACCGTCATGATTGCGGAAAAGGCCGCTGACATGATTAGGAAAAACACCAAACTCTTTATTTGACCGGCATCTTCAGCCGAAAATGCCTGAAGACGCCCGTCTCGCCGATAGGTAGCCCAGCGCCCAGCCGGGAACCTTTGTCAGTTGCGCGGTTCGCCGTCGCGGTTTACGAGAATGGTGCGGCCCGGCGGGTACGAAAGTTGAGCACTGTATTCGCGGCCACGGAAGTCGTAGGTCACCTCCCAATACGACGGACGGCCTCGATCAGAACTACGGCACCGCTCGACTTCGCGGCCTTGATCACTGCCGCGCCCGGCACCCGAACCCACGGCAGCACCAGCCACTGCCCCAGCCGCAGTGGCGGCACTCTGGCCGCGTCCGCCTCCTACTTGGTGTCCGATAACGCCGCCGATCACCGCGCCGAGTAGCGCACCGCCAAGGTTTGGTTTACTCTGAGAGCTCTCTGAGGGGTATTCATGCTCCGTCCAGCAACGTTCGTTGGGCGGGCCGTACATTGCTCTTGCCGAAGTGATGCGGACTTCTGTCAGTTCCTCATTTGGACGACGGCGGTACTCGTAGGCCGGCAACGTCGAGGGCTCCGGATAGGCGTCGTAGTCGCGACTATGGCTGACAGGTCGGACTGAGGAGATTTTGTCATTCAGCCCAAGGCGGCCAAGCGACTCATAGTTGCCTCGTCGCAACACCACGCAACGGCCGCGAAAATCGGCGTCATCACAGACTTCCCATAAACCGCGGTCTACAACGGCAGAAGATGCCTTGTCATTGAATCCGATATCGCTAAAGTTGGACACCGTTCCCGATGCGTAGAAGACCCTGCCGCGAAAATTGTCGTGCTCATAAAAGTTGATGGCGGCAGATGCCGATGAACATAACACGATCAATGCAACAAATGATAATCCTCTGTATTCATTCATTTTTTACGCTCCTCTTTCAGCCAAAAGAACTGACACGTTGGATGGCAGCAGACGATTCGGAGATTGTACCCAAACTGCGACAAATCGGAAAGAGCCAGCCTCTTCCAACGGCATATGCGTCTGAGAGGGGCATTGCGTTTCCAACGGCATCTGCGTCTGAAATGAGGATTTTGGGTCGATTATCCAGAAATGGTCATCGACATGAAC
>JBIIYQ010000155.1:0-6056 GCA_044346745.1 Usitatibacteraceae bacterium
TGTGGCTTGCTGAATTCACAACCGCTCGGTTTTTATTCCCCCTCGGCCATTGTGCAAGACGTGCGTCGGCATGGCGTGGAGGTGCTGCCGGTGGATGTGCAACACAGTCAGGTGGATTCGTCGCTGGTCTCGAAACAGGAGATAAAACCCATTATTGACGGGCACTTTCAGCCAAAAATGCCTGAAAACGCCCGTGGTTCCTTGAGTTTTATATTTCAACAATACCAACAATCACCACCACAACTACGCCTAGGCCTGCGTCTCGTACAAGGTCTCTCAGACGCGGCCGCTGCACGCATTGTTAAAGCGCGCTCACACAACGCATTCATCGACATCGCCGACCTCAAACGTCGTGCGTCACTCGATGAAGGTGACATCAAAGCCCTCGCCGCAGCTGATGCGTTCGCGAGCCTCACTGGCAATCGCCGTCACGCCTTATGGGCGGCACTCGGCACGGGGCGAGATGCAGCGATGTTTATGGCACCTGCCGATCACGGCAAAGTCAAACTGCGCGCCCCAACCGAAGCCTCGGATGTTGTGGCTGACTACCAAACACTCGGGCTGACCTTGCGCAGTCATCCTGTCGCCATCCTTCGACCAAAGTTAGAAAAAAGCGCACGCTGGTCAGCGGCCAAGATTTGTGTGGCACGTGCCGGGCAACTCGTGCGTGTGGCAGGCATCGTCACCTGTCGTCAGCGGCCGACTACCGCCAGTGGCACCACCTTTGTCACGCTTGAAGACGAGACCGGTTATGTGAACGTGATCGTATGGTCACGATTAGCCGAGCGACAGCGTAAAGAGTTGGTGTTCTCACGTTTGATGGAAGTGGCGGGTACCGTCGAGCGCGAAGGCGAAGTGGTGCATGTGGTGGCCGGTCATTTGACAGACAAGACCGCGTTGTTAGGCGCGCTTGCTGGTGAAGCAGGTGATCTCAATACGACGTCGCGGGATTTTCGGTAAGCGCAGTGCGCCGCTCAGAGTAGCGACTCTCACCGCTTTCATCCCGCCCTTTAGTCATTGTCATCTTTGTGGACACGGGGCACGATATACTTATGAATCGAAAAATTCCCGAGGGCGCGGTACATGAAAAGATGGTTGTTGATTTGGGCAATGTTTGCGTTTTACGTCATGATGCCGAATTCCTTTGCGGCAGACAACGCCAATGGGCCAGAGGCGGCGAGACAGATTGTCGCGAACATGGAAGCCGCTTGGAACAAACACGACATGCAAGCTTATGGTGCGTTGTTTCACGACGATGCAGAGTGGATCAATGTGGTTGGCATGTATTGGCGCGGTAAACCCCAGATCGTGAAGGCGCACACCGTGTTTCACGAGACGATTTTTAAGGACTGTCGTCTCGAGGGTAAAGAGCTTACCGTGCGCGAGGTCACTCCAGATACGGTTGTGGCGGTGTGGGCGCATGCGCAAGACGCCTACAAAACGCCGAGTGGGACTGTACAAGAGAAGACGCTGAATCGCCTCACTTTGGTCATCACCAAGCGAAACGGCAAATGGCTAATTAGTCAGGGCCATAATGTTTGGGTGAACGAGCGCGCTCAGCGAAGCAATCCTGTCAACTTGCCTTGAGCGGGAAACCCCTCGCTTCCGCGGGGTTGTTGCCACGGGAGCGCCAGCGGTCGACCACAAATTCTTCGCCACGCACCCATCGAACCTGCGTAGAAAACCCGCCATTCCGCAGGTACCTCCAGCCACTTTTGCTCGAAGACGCCCTCCAATAGGCGAGTTTTTCGTCCTGGCGATTGCCTCATCGATTCCGGCGCGTCGTTCTATTTACGATGTTTGCCCCGCCAATCGCGGTGTAATGTGGCGACAGACATCGCTTGTCCGTCCATCCTCGAACCGCGTCATGTCAGCCACTGAAATGCCATCTTCGCATTGCATTCGGTAGAGTATATTAACCTCAGTTAGCCGCGACTTTCGTAGCGACCAAGGAGCCACCGTGGAAAACAATCAACCGCAAAATCCGTATGCCGCGCCGACTGCTGATGTGTTGACAGCAAAGCCCGAGAGCAGCGCTGAATCGTTCATCCCCGGCGGGCGCTCGACCTCCGCCGGACAAGGCATCGCTTGGATTGGGCAGGGATGGTCACTGTTCACACAATCGCCGATGATTTGGGTGGTGAATGTTGTGATTTTTTTTGCCATAACATTCGCCATGGGCCTTATTCCCCTAATAGGCACATTGGCTGGATATACGCTATTTGGCTTTTTTGGCGGCGCGTTGATGCTTGCTGCACACGCTCAGCAGAATGGCCGCCCGCTGGAAGTCTCCGATATTTTTTCCGGCTTTAAAGCACCACATATAACACCGCTGCTCACGGTGGGCCTGTTGTACATGGCGTCTTGGCTGGCGTTGATGATCTTGATGGGCACACTGTTTATCGTGGTTCTGGGTGTTTCCGGCGCCATCGGCGCAATTCTGAGCGGGGACACCGGCGCGCTGGGCGGCTTGCTGGTTGGCGCGGGCTTGGGCGCGGTGTTAGTGGTGTTGATTGTGATGGCGGTTGCCTTGCCAATATTTATGGCGTTCTGGTTTGCCCCGGCGTTGGTGGCAATCAACAACATATCGCCAATTGATGCGCTTGTCGCTAGCTTCAAGGGGTGCCTGAAAAATATTCTGCCGTTCCTTCTATATGGCGTGGTGTTTCTCGTCCTGTTTATCGTTGGCTCCATTACGCTGGGGCTGGGCTTGTTGGTGGTGTTACCGCTGATGTTCACCTCGACCTACGCCGCCTATCGAGACATTTTTTTGGGTGACGATGGCAACGCCTAGTCGGTTGTTGGTTTGACGGCTCAGATGCTCGACACCCCGCGCGTCGTCACGACGCCCGAAGGCATTGAACTCACGCTGAAGGTTGCGGGGCCGGTTGCACGTGCACGCGCGTGGTTCATCGATTTTTTATTGCGTGCTGTGGTTTACATTGCCTTTGCGACGGTGTTGTCGCTGTTCGGGAAATTCGGCAGCGGCTTGGTGCTGGTGATGTTCTTCGCCCTTGAGTGGGCTTACCCGGTGTTGTTCGAGGTGTTTTGGAATGGCGCCACCCCTGGTAAACGCGCTTGTCACTTGCGTGTACTGCACGACGACGGCACGCCGATCGGATGGCGGGCATCAGTGGTACGCAACACCTTGCGCGCCGTGGATTTTTTACCGGTCATGTATGGCTTCGGCCTGATCGCGTGTATTTGCAACCGCGATTTCAAACGCCTTGGCGATCTCGCCGCTGGCACCTTGGTGGTGTATGCGCCGCCCGCATCGACGCTCAGAAAACGCCCGGAAACCGCGCGCAGCAGTGAGCCCCCACCAAGCTTGGCGGGCCATGTCCCGCTGCCGGAGGCCACACTCACGCTGGAGGAGCAACGCGCCATCATCGATTTTGCCGAGCGTCGCAAACGTTGGTCCGACCAACGCGCGGCGGAGTTAGCGGCACACGCGACGGCAGTGTTCGATGACGCAACCGGGCCCGACAAAACGGATAAACCAGTGACGGCCGAACAACTCGTCGGGCTGGCACATGTGTTTACGGGTCGTCTTCAAGCGCCTTCCGCAACAGAGAAAGTGCGGGCCAACGGATGAGACAAGACGCCTTTGAGGCCCGCTACAGTTCGCAGTGGGCCGAGTTCGAAAATTGGTTATTGGTCGAAGCCGGCGGCAAACCGGTTGCCGGGCGGGAGGTATTTCACGCCAGCGAGTTGCCGCACCGCTATCGACAGTTAGCTCGGCATTTAGCACTCGCGCGGGATCGTCAGTACAGCGCCGAGCTTGGTGCAAGGCTGGAAGCGCTAGTGCTGGCAGGGCATCAGGCGTTGTATGGCGCCAGCCACGCGGCTGAGAGCGGCGGGGTGTTACGGTTTATTCGCGCGACGTTCCCGCAACTGGTCAGGTTGCATTGGCGCAGCGTGCTGCTTGCCTCGTTGTGTTTGTTTCTGCCCATGATCGTGTTGACCATCCTCATTCCGTTTGTGCCTGAGTTTGCCTATGTGATGATGCCGGCTGAACAACTCGCCAAAGTACAGCAGATGTACGACCCCGCCAATCGCATACTCGGTGAAGCGCGCGAGGCCGGGAGCGATGTGGCGATGTGGGGGTACTACATTTGGAACAACGTGCGCATCGACTTCCAGTGTTTTGCTGGCGGCCTATTGTTCGGGGTGGGTTCGGTTTTTTTCCTCATCTTTAACGGCGGTGTCATCGGCACCATCGCTGGCCATCTCACACAGCTTGGTTACATCGAAACGTTTTGGGGCTTTGTGGCGGGGCATAGCGCGCTGGAGTTGGTCGGCGCGGCGTTGTCCGGTGCGGCCGGGTTGCAGCTGGGCTATGCGTTGATTGCCCCGGGCCGCCGGACGCGCGTCGACGCGTTAAAGATGGCCTCACACGATGCCGTGCGCATTCTGTACGGCGCGGCGGCGATGACGTTTATGGCGGCGTTTATCGAAGCCTTTTGGTCGGCCTCGCGAGTGCCGCCGGTCCAAGTGAAATACGCTTTTGGTATCGCCTGCTGGGTGTTGGTGATTGCCTATTTTTGTTTCGCCGGTCGCAGCCGTTCGGGCAAGAAATCGATGGCGAATACGCAGGTGCCTCAGGAGTTGAAGCATGCGGCTTGAGGATATCTCCGTCAGTTTGCGTAAACGCAGCGGCTTTGAAGCGATCGATCTTGGTTATGCGATGACCCTCGCATGGCGGCGCGACATTTTTCCCGTTTGGGCAAGTGTCTACGTGGCTGCCGCACTGCTGATCAATCTCATTTGTTTCGCCAAACCACTGATCGCGACGTTTGTGTTGTGGTGGCTAAAGCCAGCCTTTGATCGCGTGATCTTGCATGTGTTGGCCGGTGCGGCGTTTGGTGCGGCACCTGGTATGGCGGCGACTTGGCGGGCGCTGCCAAGTCTGCTGACCGGCAGCGGTATGTTTGCGGCGCTGACGTGGCGGCGCTTCGATGGTGCGCGCTCGTTTAGCTTGCCGATTTCGCAGTTGGAACAACAGTCGGGCAAAGCCGCCGCATCGCGACGCACGGTGCTGGGCCGCGAAGGCCGCGGGACGGCGGTTTGGCTGACGATTATCTCGGCGCACTTTGAGGTGCTGCTGGTGTTATCCATCTACGCCTTTGCCGAAATGTTTTTGCCGGGTGACGCGGGCTCGATCAATCCTTTTCGTTGGATGGTTGAGTCACCGCCGGAATGGTTGCAGTGGTTGTCGAACTTTTTCTCCGCTTGTGTTGTGTTGGTGCTTGAGCCTTTTTACGTCGCGGCCGGATTTGCGCTCTACCTGAATACCCGCACCGCGCTAGAGGGTTGGGATATTGAGCTCGCGTTTAAACGTATGTCGTCGCGTCTGCGTGCCGCCCGGCAAATCGCCGCGCAGTCGTCTGGTTGGCGCAAGGCGGCGAATGACGGTCGCATTGGTAGCTCGCTTGGTATCGCGCTGGTGTTGTCAACGATACTGGCTGGATTGAGTCCAGAAGAGGCGCATGCACAAACCTCAACCCCGCAAGCCACGACTCAGCAAGCAGACACTGCTCTGATGCCGGCGGTTGCGGCTGCGCCTGCCGCTACGACTGCGACAGCGATCGTGACACCATCCACAGGCGCCGCAGAACAGGCCAAACAAATTCTGAGTGATCCGGCGTTTGGTGAAACACGCGAAACATGGTCACTGAAATACGTCGGACCCGGAAGCGAAAGAAAGAAGTCGAAGCCAATGCGCTGGGATTGGTTGGAACGGTTTGGCGAGTGGCTTGCATATGGCCTGCGCGCCTTGGCTTGGGGCTTGGGCGCGGCCGCGATCGTTGGCTTGCTGTATCTCTTGATTCGCAAACTTGAGAAACGTGACTGGCAGCGTGGCAGGGCAATGCCGGATATGTTGTTCGGACTCGACGTACGTCCGGATTCGTTGCCGGATGATGTGCCGGGCGCGGCAGCACAGGCGCTGGCACGTGGCGACGCACGACTTTCGCTGTCACTGCTGTACCGCGCTGCGTTGGTGTCGCTAATCGCAGATGGCCGCTTCGAAATTGCCCCGGGAGATACCGAGGGCA
>JBIIYQ010000156.1:0-6055 GCA_044346745.1 Usitatibacteraceae bacterium
GCCAATCGTGAGTTGGCGGGTGCGGAGATTGAAATGGTCGCACTCGAGCGCCGCGAGTTCCGTTTAAAAGAAGCGCTTGCGACGATTGCTGCGGATTACGATTTTGCAATCATCGATTGCCCGCCGGCGCTGAATATGTTGACGGTGAACGCGCTGACTGCGGCTGACGCTGTGGTGATCCCGATGCAATGTGAATACTATGCGCTCGAGGGATTGAGCGACCTCGTAGGCACACTGCGCAAGGTCAAAGCCAACCTGAACCCAAAGATCGAAATTGAAGCGCTGGTGCGCACCATGTACGATCCGCGCTCTTCTCTCACCACCCAGGTTTCCGACGAAATCAAAAGCCACTTCGGTGACAAAGTGTTTGATACGGTGATTCCGCGCAACATTCGAATCGCCGAAGCACCGTCGTTCGGTAAGCCGGTGATTCTGCATGACCCGCCAAGCAAAGGCGCACAAGCACACTTTGCGCTCGCCCGCGAGTTGCTGGGGCGCCATGGCATCCAGGCCAAGGAAGCAGCATCGATATGTTGAAGAACAAAGGTTTGGGCAAGGGGCTCGATGCACTGCTTGGTGGCAACAAGCCTGTTGCGGCAACTGGTGATGGTGAGCTACGCCAGTTAGCCGTGACCAGTTTGTCGCCGGGAAAATACCAGCCACGCACCCACATGGATCAAGCCGCGCTAGCAGAGCTTGCTGACTCCATCAAACAACGCGGCATCGTGCAGCCGATCTTGGTCCGAGAGATTGGAAAAGACAAGTTTGAAATCATCGCCGGTGAGCGTCGCTGGCGGGCCGCACAGTTGGCAGGACTTGCGACCGTTCCCGTGTTGGTGCGTGAGATTGCCGACGATGCCGCGTTAGGCATCGGGCTGATTGAGAACATTCAGCGCGAAGATCTCAACGCGATGGAAGAAGCGACCGGCATACAGCGACTGATCGATGAATTCAAGCTCACGCATGAAGAGGCCGCAAAGGCGGTAGGCCGTTCACGTTCTGCGGTATCAAATCTGTTGCGTCTACTCGAGCTCGCCAAGCCGGTGCAGGATATGGTGATGGCGCAGAAGTTAGACATGGGCCACGCGCGCGCATTACTCTCGCTGGCGAAGTCAAAACAAGTTGAGCTTGCTCACCAGATTGTTCACAAGAGTTTGAGTGTGCGTGACGCCGAACGGTTGGCGAAGACAACCAGCGCACCGCCGAAATCCAAAAAAGCAGCGCTCTCCAACAACGCTGACGTGCGACGCCTTGAGACAGACCTCTCTGACAAGCTTGGTACCAACGTCACCATCAAGCTCGACAAGAAAAACAACGGCACGGTGACCATCGCCTTCATGGGCTTTGAGCATTTGGACGGTATCTTGCAGCGCACCAGGCTAAAGTAAAACCCCCAGTATCCATTGGCAGTTTCAGACTATTTGGCTCGGAAATGCCCATCCAATAAGGGTCTTAATCTTCGGCCAAACTCGCGAAACCTCTATGTGCTTCCATAGCCTTCGCACACCCACACTGGTTGCATGCAGTCCTGAGTACCCCAGCGTCCTTTTTGATCTTCCTAACGCTGAGGTACGCGCGCCTATCCGACGGAATTACCGTTTCTTCCAGAGTGGTGGCGGTTGGTTAGTACTTTCCGCGTTGCAATAGAGGTAAGGTGTTCTACCTTCTACAGCCGGACACAAATTGTTTGAAACACAAGATTGCTGTACGGTCGTATACCATTGGAAAAGGGCATATCCCTTACATGAAACGCTCTTTGCTTCGCTTTGCGTACGCGTCAAAGAGTTCATCGTTTCTTTCGTCACAGCTTCGTCAGTCGTGGTTTGTCGCTCTAAATCGGTCGTGCTTTTTACCGTCGCACCCATGACCTTCCCTTCAATCTCAAGCTTGGTCTTAAACGTATCCACAACTTGTTTACTCCAACTCTCTGACGTAAAGGACTGATCCGTTTTGCTTTGACCGACTGTATATGTGGCCCTGAAAGTACACGAGGATCCACCACACGAATTCAACATCACCCATTTGCCATCAACGTCCAAAACTTTGCGCTCAAGCGGGTACGGTTTCGTGAGGCATTGCTTGCTCTGTCCGGCAAAAGGGTCTCGGCCGAAAGTGCTCAAGTTACACTGGAAAGCGTTGCCTTCGACTTCGCGGATAAACCACTGGTCTCTAACCCCAAAGGCGATTAGGTTTCGGCCCCCATTTAAGTGGCAGGTTGAATTCTCACCTGAACAGTATGCCCAATCGTCTAGCTTTCCAGTATTTGAGCCAAATTTGTATATCTTTTCAGAGAGCTGGCACACTTTGGCGATGCCTGGCGCTGGGTCGAACCCGGCAGTTGGAATGTTGCAGTCAAAGTCGCTTGGGACGAACCAATAGGCCCACTTACCTGGAACGCCAAAGCGCGCCTCGCGGAACCAGTTGGGTCCTACGCTGTTTTGGCCTTGTAAGTTGACGCGGCACGACTGCCCTTCTGAGCAGACCTGCTGGAATTGTCCGACGTCTGATATCTGTAAGGCCTCGGCAAAACATTGTTTAGGTCCTTGACCAGGCGTTGGGTCGATGAAAGTGGTGCTGCATGGGACCTGATAAACGCCCTCTACTTTACGAACGCTAGCGGGCGCACCATTGGCAAAAATTAGATTGTTGAAGCCCTGTCCACCACTTGGCATAAAACAAGAGCCACCTTCTGAAGCGCACTGACCCATTCGCTGCTGCGCAAGTGCATCCCCTACCTGCGCCATTCCCGCAATCGCAAAAATGAAACATCCCGTTAGAACTTGCCGTTTAATGCCCATTCTTAAACTCCCAGTTCATTGATCACTAAATTTCGAAATAAAACACCAAGCCAAACAACTAGGTGCGTCCCAAGTGCGCGAATAACAAATTTCCAACTGCTTATGTACGCCAGCGCACGGTCGCAATGCTAGCATGGATGGTTATAGCTCTTAATGGTGACGAGGACGTGACAAAAAGTTTTTTGAGAAGGCTTAGTCTTCCTGCGCTAAGCGCCTGAGTAAATGCCCGAACAGATGAGTAAGCCGCTGGCGAAAACTTTCATGGGTGCCTCTGACTTCAAAGAGCGCGGAGACCACTAAATCATTAACTCATCGGAATTCGTATCGTTCGCCAGCGCAGCCGCAAGCAACACAGACAAAAATCCTAAGTGATAGAGTGCGATTTTTAAAGAATCTAAAATGTCAATGGAGTGCAGAAAGATGGGCCTCAGCATGTATGGGTGTGAAGCACAAGGTGCGCTGGTTCACGGTCGAGGGATGGTTTCACGAAGAATAACCGCCTTGGCGGCCATGATGTTCGTATCGGCCTGCGCAAGCACGGTGAACGCACCACCCCAAACACAACTCGTTTCAAGTAGCGGGAAAGATCTTAGGCTGGAAAGCGGTATTCAAGCGCTTAGAGATGGCAAAACAGCCGACGCGATCCAATTTTTTAATCGCGCCCTGGCTGTTTCGCCCGAAAACACCAACATTCATTTGCTTGCCGGCCTCGCGTATCACTTGCACGGCGCAAAAGGCGATCCTGCGACAACTGAACTTGCTGAAGTTGGATATTCCGTCGCCGCTCGCCTTGATCCGTCTAACGCGCTAGCGCAACTTCAATTAGGCCGACTCAATTTAGAGAAGAAAAACTATCAACAAGCCCAAGCGGCATTTGCGCGATCGCTCGATTTGGAGCCCGACAACGGAGACGCCGCGTTCGGGCTTGCCATTTCGTCCTATTACACTGGGGATATCGAAACCGCTCTTGGCGCCATTCAACGAGCAGAGCAAATTAAACCTTCCGACCACCCGCTCGTAGTCAGAGCGGGCGCTATGATACGTAGTGCGGCGGGGCAGGTAGATGAAGCCCGTCTCATTCACGCCAAACTCAGCCGTTCCGAAGGTGACCAAAATGGCTACAATTTTATTGATCGGCGGATAAAGCAGTGGGCGCAAGTGCATCAAGATGCTGCCAAACGTGCGGTTAGCCAGCCGGTAATGATGATTGCTCAGGCGGCTACCGGGCCGAGCACTGCTGCAGCGTCGGATACGAGTGCCGCAGTCGCGCAGGGGCCACCAAGGGTATTGTCTAAGCACTGGGCGGATTGCAATCAAGGCTCAACTTCGGGCGGTGGCGGCGACGGCGGTGGTGGGTCGAGTCGCTTCGGCCAAGGCCAGAATATCGAAATTAGTCTATTGCCTGCGTTGCCCAGCCCTTGCACTGGTGTACCTCTGCCCAGAATGTTGCAAATCGATGCAACCTACATTCGAACCGACGAGACTTCACTTGAGAACCACGGCGTAAATCTGTTGGAGGGCTTAGCGGTGGTATACAGCGCCACAAAAACGTGGGCCGCAGGTACTCAGCCGCAAATGCTCAGCCGGTCAATTGGACTCCCGCAAGGCGGGATTACCTACGCGCTTAATATTGCGAATGCGAACGACCTGCGAGCCGACGTACTGTCCCGTCCTACCCTGCTAGCACTCGATCGGGAGCCCGCCCAGTTTTTCTCTGGGACGAATCTGTCCATCGCGATCCCTTCACAGCTGGGAAACGGAAACTTAGTCGAGAAGCCGATAGGCATCAGCATGTCCGTCACCCCCACTTTTGTTGACGACGACACGATTCTGATGACGCTCAGTGTGGCCCGGTCTTCAGTTGAAGTCGGCCAGCCAGGATCGTTTACCCAAGCCCTTCAGACCACCCGGAACATGGTCAAATCAACGGCGATCCTGAAATTCGATCAGACCCTGATTGTTTCCGGGTTGGTTGAAAACGAAAATCAAAAGGCCAAATCAGGTGTGCCGGTGTTGCAACACGCGCCTGGCCTACAGTACCTTTTTAGTACCAACGCACAGCAGCAATATCGCAAGGCTGTCATTGTGACGATCACTCCCCGAAGAGTTGCCCTGGGCGGGCCTGGGGACATGAACGCCACTAAAGGTCGAGCTGAAGACGATACCGTTGCAGAGGTTCGCAAGCGACTGCAGGCGGAATTCTCCCCCCGACCCAACAGCTTAACAATCATGAAGGAGCAAAACAATAACCGCTATATCCAGCTGTTCCGTGCTGGCGACCTCGCAGACATCGAGTGGAAGTCTGCAAATGAACTTGAACACTTCCTGAAGGGCGTGCGGAATCTGCTTTATTACTGATTTCTAGAAGGAAAGGAAGTATGGCCCAATATCCTTTTCCTCGCCCAAGTTGAAGCACTCCACGCCAAATCCTCCCTGACCAATATCCAAGTATGGAAATCTCTACTCGTCAGCCTTGGTTTCGTCAAACAATGCCGCGATTGCCGCCGGGTCGAAACGATATTCTTGATTGCACATATCGTCTTTGACGATCACTTCGCCGTATTCAGCGAGGGTGCCTTCAAGTTCTTCGCGCCCCAGTGAGCGCAGCACATTCTTGACCTTTTCTTCGTCGCGTGTGCAGTTCGAATGCACGATCTTCGGCTCGTAAAGGCGAATATCCTCTTCAGCGAACAATCGCTTCAGCAACAGGTCGATCGGCATCGACACCAGTTCGTTTTCGGTCACAGACGAGGCGAGCATTTCCATCCGCGCCCAACCGTCGGCATCACGCTCGTCTGCCTTTGGTAGCTTTTGCAGCATGAGGGCACCGGCACCGCGGGGTGTGGCGGCGAGCCAAAGGTGGGTCGGTAATTGTTCGGATTGATCGAAGTAGTGCTCAAAACACTCGGCCACGCTTAGGCCGGAGATCGGCACAATCGATTGATACATCTGCCCTGAGTCGCTGTTCTGAACGGTCATTGCCAGCGTACCGCCGCCGATCCATTCGGCAAATCCGTCGGTAGGTTTGGCAAGCTCTTCTTCACCGCCGGATGCCGCCATGCCGCGCAGACCCAGCGTGTGTGTGCACTCCACCACCGCAAGTTTTGCCGAGCGCTTCGCTGCCGCACCTTCAGCTGCTTTGGTGCTGGCCCCTTGAATTTGCAACGTCACACGGCCGGGGTGTTTCAGGCCGGTGCCGACAAAGACGGCGACACATGCAAGTTCGCCAAAATAACGCATGACGTCTTCTGGATAGT
>JBIIYQ010000157.1:0-6017 GCA_044346745.1 Usitatibacteraceae bacterium
TGGAGCTGATTTCCTTAGATGGTCGCGGGGTGCCGCTGCCGCCACCTAGCGCGAATCCTGATGATCCAAACGCAGCGTGCGCATCGAGTAACAGTTCAATAATCACACTTAAAACTCGCCTGCCGCCAGTCAACCCGGCATGGCAATTGGTCGGAGCGGATGACTATGACGGCGACGGTATAGCGGATTTGGTATGGATGCAGCCAGATGGGAGCCTTACGTTTTGGAAAATGGACGGCACCGCAAGCCCGCGCGTGTCGGCGAACGTCGGTACGATTCCTGCGGGCTTTGAATCCTACGCAAATGCAATTGCCGCTGTGCCCTCATCGTATCCAGTCGGGATTAGCGACCAGACGATGATGGTCGACGGCACTAACCGCAACTACCGCGTCTATGTGCCCAACAGTATTACTGCGATGCGTGCAATCGTGCTGGTGCTGCACGGCGGCGGCGGCGAGGGGCTGGGCGTTGCCGACATCGGCTCCCATCCGTTGTCGGTCTTTCGCACCGTTGCCGACCGCGAGGGCTTTGTCGTGGTCTACCCCGGCGGTCTGCCGGCGATGGACGGCAATCCGGGCTGGGACGACTGCCGCAGCGACAACCGGATGGCGAGCGGCGCGGACGACATCGGGTTCCTGGATGCGCTGATCGCGCAGCTGCGCGCGGAGTACGGGCTGTCGGCCTCGCGGGTGTTCCTCTCCGGTGGCTCCAACGGGGCGCAGATGGTCCTCGGCTACGCCATCGCGCGTGCCGAGAATTTTGAGGCGATCGCCGTCGGCAACGGCAACTTGCCGCTGAACCCGAAGCCAGGTGCCTGCAGCGCGCCCCCGGCGCGGCGCTTTCCGGTGCTGATGACGCACGGCACCGCCGACGTGCCGATGCCCTACGGCGGCGGCTGCGTGGCGAACCTCGGCGGCGCCTGCAACCGTGGCCGCGTCGTGAGCGCGGAGGCCACGCGCGACCGCTGGCTCCAGGCCAACGGACTCGCCGCTGTCACGCCGTCGCTGACGACCGTGAACGTCGACCCCGCGGATGCCGGTCCGGCCAACCGCTTCCACTACGCCGGTACGGAGCCGGTGGAATGGTGGCGACTGGACGGCGCCGGCCACCCGGCCCCGAGCCGCACCGTGCTCGCCGGCAACGCCGTCTCCGGACCCCAGAACCGCGACGTCGAATTCGCCGAGCTCGCGTGGAGCTTCTTCGCCGCCCGCTTGCCTGCCAGCGCCCCGCCCGCGGTCAGCGGCAGCGGGGCGTACACCATCACGCGATCGATCGGTACCGCCGCGCTGTCGGTTCCGGCCATCGTCGACAAGCCTGTCGGGGATTCGCTGGACGTGATGCTGCTGTTCCACGGCACGGTGGGCGTGGACAGCCTGGTGCTCGACGCGGCCCGCAACACGCTGGACGCCTTCGGCGCGCTGTTCAACCGTCGTGATCTGCTGCTGGTGAGCGTGGCCTATCCGGAGGAAGGCCTGCTGATGGGGGACAACGTCCGGCACGCCGAAGCGGCGCTTCAGTGGGTGCGCGACAGCGCCGCGCGAGAGCTCGGGATCAACGTCCGCCGGGTATTCCTCGCCGGGCATTCGCAGGGTGGCTACATCGTCACGCGACTGAACACGCAGTACACGGTCGACGGCGTCATCGCCAGCGCGCCAGGCCCGCTTGACCTCGTGTACCGCTGCGGGCTGGAGGAAGACGGACGCCTCGCGGCCAGCGCGGTCTGCTCGCTCCTGCGACAGACCTACGGTTCCACGAGAGCCGCATCGCAGTCATACCGCGCGCGCTCGCTGCTCGAATTCACCGGCAACCAGCGCTCACCGCTGCTGGTGATCCAGGGCCAGGCGGACTCGCCGATCCAGATGGCGAACTGGCCGCTGTTCCGCCAGCAGCTCGAGGCCTGCGCCACCTGCGCCGCGCGCACCATCCTCGAGCTGCCGGGCCTGGGCCACCCCGCGCTGTTCACCAGCGCCGAGGCGAAGCGGACGTTCAACGAGTTCCTCGGGCCACTACGCAGGGTCAACTGAGGGGGTGAGGTCCCGCGAAGCGGCACCCATCCGTTGTCGGTCTTTCGCACCGTCGCCGACCAGGAGGGTTTCGTCGTGGTCTACCCCGGCGGTCTGCCCGCCAAGGATATTGGGGGCAAACCGGGATGGGTCGATTGTCGCGCCGATAACACCACCTCTAGTGGTGCCGACGATGTCGGCTTCCTAGCGGCGCTGGTCGAGCGCGTACGCACCGAGTACGGGATGACCACCTCCCGCATGTTCATGACCGGTACTTCTAATGGCGCGCAGATGACGCACGCCTTCTCCTTCAACCGCGCCGACTTGGTGGCCGCGGTGGCCACCGGGTCGGGCAGCTTGCGATTGAACCCGAAACCCGGCCCCTGCACCACCTGTCCCAGCCGCCCGCTGCCAATCCTGCTCCTGCACGGCACCGGCGACACGCAAATGCCCTGGCTCGGCGGCTGCGTGGCTAACGTCGGCGGTGCCTGCAATCACGGGCGGGTGATCTCCGCCGAGGCCACGCGCGACCGCTGGCTGCAGATCAACGGCCTGAACGGCGTGGGCCCTTCACAGACCGTGCTCGACGGCAACAAGACGGATGCCGGTCCGGCCAACCGCTTTGACTACGCCGGCACGATCCCGCTGCAGTAGTGGCGGCTGGACGGTGCCGGCCACACGGTCGCTAGCCAGAGCGTGCTGGTCAATCCCAACACGGCCACCGGCATTCAGAACCGCGACATCGAATTTGCGGAAGTGGCATGGGCCTTTTTTGCGTCCCGATTACCTGCTAATCGATAGACACTTAACCTAAACATCGTTGTTCCATGACGTGCGCTGCGGAACCCATTGCGGATCGTGCTATGTCCCTAATCGCTTGTTACTCGCTCGTGCTACCATACAAGGATGGACACCGCATCGAACAATTCAGAAGTTGACATAGGCATACCGCTTTCGACCGTCATCAGGGATCGTCTCAAACGATCTTCCCATCGTTTCCACGCAAACGACAATATCTCAGCTTTCATCGAGCCGGGCGAACTTGATCAGCTCCAAACTGAAGTTGAGAAAAAAATGCAGGGGGTGTTGGAAAGTTTGGTCATTGACACGGCAAGCGACCACAACACTCACGAAACAGCTCGTCGCGTCGCCAAAATGTTTGTACGCGAAGTCTTCCATGGACGCTACGTCGCTCAACCATCGACCACTGAGTTTCCCAACGTATCCCACCTAAATGAACTGATGATCGTCGGTCCTATCCTGGTCCGAAGCGCCTGTTCGCATCACTTATGCCCAATCATCGGCAAGGTCTGGGTTGGTGTGATGCCTAACGAACACTCCAACCTGATTGGTCTTTCCAAATACACTAGGCTGATTGACTGGGTCATGAGCAGACCACAAATTCAAGAAGAAGCAGTCTCCCAAGTCGCGGCATTGCTGCAAGAAAAACTACAGCCGGATGGACTAGCAATCGTCATGGAAGCAGATCATTTTTGTATGCACTGGCGCGGCGTAAAGGATACCGATGCCAAGATGATCAATAGCGTGATGCGTGGTGTCTTCCTCAAGGATCCAAACCTCAGGCGGGAGTTTTTGTCCCTGCTGGCAAACCGAAAGTGAACGCGTTATGTTAGTCAGACTGCTCTACGCCAGTCGCGCCGCTGATGACAATCGCTCGGCGGCGATTGAGTCGATCATGCTGCAATCCCGAACGCACAATCCAGAGCGCGGCATCACCGGGATTCTCTGCTACGGCGGCGATATCTTCATGCAAGTGCTTGAAGGCGGACGAATGGAAGTGAATGACCTCTACGGGTTCATTACGCGCGATTCGCGCCACAAAGACGTGGCGATTCTTAAGTATGAAGAAATTACCGAACGACGTTTCTCAGGCTGGACGATGGGTCATGTCAATATCGACAAAATCAATCCGTCCGTACTCCTAAAGTACTCCTCTCGACCGGTACTTGACCCGTATTCTGTATCCGGCGAGGTCTCTATGGCTCTGTTGGAGGAACTGATCTCTACCGCCGCGATCATCGGGCGGACTTAGCTGCTGTCTGAACCAGTAATCGTCTCGTCTGGTTCTGCGATCAAAGCGCCCTCTTTACGAAGCATGGCCGACGATGTCCTGGAGGGCACGTCTTGCAGCCGTCCGGGAAAAATGCGTCTCAATGTTTTTTAGGCCGTTGGCGCGTAACGTCTCCCACAACTTCCGATCAGTATTCAGACGAATCATAGCCTCGGCAAAAGCTTCTGCTGTGTCAGCCCTCAGAACATCTTGCTCGTGCCGAAGATGCATCCCCTCAACGGACGGCGACGTCGCAACAACTGGTACCCCATACTGCATCGCGATATTCACTTTGCCTTTAACGCCTGCGCCGTAACGAAGCGGTGAAAACGATAACTTCGAACTGTCGTAAAAAGGCGTTACGTCTTGGACGAAGCCAGCAATGACAAAGTCATCTGCGGCAAATTCTTGCAGACGCGGCGGGGCGTTACTTCCAATAACGGTTGTCACAATGCCACTTTTCTTTCGCCGCAAGATTGGAAGAACGTTTTCGACGTACCAAGTGATGGCGTCTAGATTCGGGGGATGACGGAATCCCCCGATGAATATCGCGCCACTGCGTTGATCGAACGATTTTTCTCCGGGCATTGTTACGTGGATGTTGGAAACAATGCCAACGCGGATGTCAGGAGCAATTTCAGCCAAAAGATTTTGTTCCACTGGGCTAACCACGATCGTGAGGTCGCTCTTGGCCATGATGCCCAGCTCTTGCTCTTTCATGCTAGCTGCTGCGGCACGCTGTAATGCGCTATCCGCAAGTTCGGCCTCTCGTTCCTGCCGAAGAAAGTGCAAATCTACCGTGTCAAAAATCAGCTTTGCCTGTGGCGCAACGCGCTTGACCGTATCGATGTGTTTCACCGCAACTGTGGCTCTCGACAGCATGATGACATCGTATTCGTGGGCAATGCGCTCCAACAGTGGCGTGACGTATGACTCGACCGGATGATAAATGACTTCGACCCCAAGCGCTTGAATTTGGCTGACGTACGGCTCTCGGAACTCAAGATTGTCGGCGAAAAACGTTACTTTAAGATTCATGTTTGCAAGAACACCGAGCATTTCGAACATCCTCAAACTACCTGAGTCTTGATCCGGTGTCAGCATACAAGCGTCAATGACCAGCACGCGCTTTTCTATATAACGATCTCGTTCCAAGCGCGGGAGCTGACCGTTAATGCGGTGTTTCGCAAGCGTGGTCGTCCATCGATTGACAAACGTTTCTTGGTTGACGACTTGATACCGCTTGATGCCTTGGGTCACGTCGGTGCCTGAACTCTTTCCTTCAAAGTGAACAACAACTGCGTTCGGCTGATAGAACACACGCTTCCCGGCTTCGCGTACCCGGAATGCGATATCGGTATCTTCGTAGTAGGCTGGGGCGTAGCGCTCGTCAAATCCGCCGAGTTCATTCCAAAACGCGCGCTCTAGGAGTAAAACAGCACCCGAACAGTAATCGACTTCGCGCAGATAATTGAACTCGGGCCTAGACGCGTCTTGGTCCCTACCCCAATTCCACGCCGAGCCGTCTCGCCAAACGATGCCGCCGGCCTCTTGCAGGCGCCCATCGGGGTAGATCAGCTTCGCACCGACCATGCCCACGTTTTCACGTTGTGCAAACGTTCCGACTAACGCTTGCAGCCATCCCGGCGTCACGATGACGTCATTATTGAGTAGCAACACATACTTGCCTGTAGCAAGAGCACCACCTTTGTTGCAATTCTTGAGAAACCCTAGGTTTTCGCTGTTCCTTATGTGTTTGACCCCCGAGACCATCGTTAAGGCATCAGCTGCGGGTTCCGGTGAACAATCGTCAATAACGATGACTTCAATGTCTTCGTCGGCACATGTTGCCGCAATGCTTTGCAGGCAAGTGAAGGTCATCAAATGCTGTCCGTAGACAGGAATCACGATTGAAACTTTAGGGCGAGAAGAGTGTGGAACAC
>JBIIYQ010000158.1:0-5993 GCA_044346745.1 Usitatibacteraceae bacterium
CGGATCATCATGGATCCGGTCGTCCTGTTCTTTGTCCTAGGTGTGGTGGCGCGTCTGGCTAAGAGTGATCTGCGCCTACCGGAAGCGCTTTACGAAACTCTTTCCATTTATTTGTTGCTCGCCATCGGTTTAAAAGGCGGCGTTGAGCTTGCCAAGCACCCCATTACCACCGTGGCACCTCAGGCTATGGCGATTGTGGTGATGGGCTTGTTGCTGCCGCTACTCGCCTATCCCATCTTGCGATTTGTCGGCAAGCTGAACAACTTCGACGCAGCGGCGATTGCCGCGCACTACGGCTCGGTATCCGTAGTGACGTTTGCTGTGGGTCTTGCCTTTGTCACCGAGCGCGGCGTTGCATATGAAGAGTACATGCCGTTGTTTGTCGCGTTGCTGGAGGTTCCCGGTATCGTGGTGGGTATCCTTCTCGCGCGCCTTCACACTCTAAAGACCGTACGCTGGGGAGAACTTGCGCACGAAATTATGTTTGGCAAATCAGTCGTGTTACTCGTCGGCGGCCTGTGTATCGGCTGGCTGGCGGGGCCACAAGGCATTGACCCGATGCGCGGTCTATTCTTCGACCTGTTTAAGGGCGTACTCGCGTTATTCTTGTTGGAAATGGGGCTTGTTGCCGCGAGCCGCCTTGGCGATTTGAAACGTTCCGGCCCGTTCCTCATCGGCTTTGGTGTCCTCATTCCCGTACTGTTTTCGTTCATCGGCGCCGCACTTGGTACGCTCATCGGCTTATCGTTGGGCGGCACGACCCTACTCGCTGTGCTTGCCGCAAGCGCCTCTTATATTGCCGCGCCCGCAGCGATTCGTATTGCCATTCCCGAGGCCAATCCCAGTCTGTCGATTGGTGCCGCGCTCGGCATCACCTTCCCTTTTAACCTCACACTTGGAATACCGCTGTATTTCGAGATCGCCAAGATGTTTCACAAATGAATACACACCCGAAACAACTGCTTGTCATCATCGGTGAAGCGGCACTGGAAAAATTTCTAGTGCGCGACATCAAGGGGTTTGGTGCACACGGCTACACCATTGCCGACGTACGTGGCGGCGGCGAACACGGCACACGCGACGCCGAGTGGGAGGGTAGTCGCTCTATTCGTATGGAAGTTGTCTGCGAAGAGGCCGTTGCAGAGAAAATAGTCGAGCATGTGATTTCCCATTACGCAAAGAATTTCTCGTTATCGTTGTATGTGTCGAACGTTGGTGTTATTCGTAAAGACAAGTACTAGGCAAAACAAAACGAGTCACCCGCCCTGAGTACAACCGCCCTCCTGCTCGTCATCACCGCTGCGTTATTACACGCGAGTTGGAACTATGTTCTGAAGCGATCCGGCGGCGGTCTAGGTATTCTTGCGTTGTCGGCGACAACAGCCGGCATCTTACTGACCCCATTCGGCATCTACCTAATGTGGCAGGGCTTTAGTTTCACCTGGCCGATGATCGGGATGGTGGTAGGTTCAGGCATCATCCATATTGGTTATTTCTTGTTACTCGATCGCGCCTATCGTTCGGGTGGTGATCTTTCCGTTGTGTATCCGCTTGCACGTGCAACCGGGCCGCTTCTCACCATCATTGCGGCAACGTTGTTTTTCGGCGAACGCATGACCCCGATTGCACTAGCGGGTGCGGTTCTGATTGGTGTTTCAGCGCTTATCTTGACGGGCGACCCGCGCAAACTGTTTTCTCGCAACAAGACAACCGGCGCACACTCGGGCGCGAGCTTCGCCTTATTGTGTGGCTGTGTAATTGCCGCCTACACCGTGTGGGACAAACAAGCTGTCGCCCTGTTTTTGATTCCCCCCCTGATATTTGACTGGGCGGCAAACTTGGTGCGTATCGTTGTCCTCCTTCCATACGCGCGGCACTTTGAGCCAAACGCGATGACCCGCGCATGGCAGCAACACAAGTGGTCGGTCATTGCCATCGGCATCATGAGTCCGCTTTCATACATCTTGGTGTTGACGGCGATGGTCACGACACCGGTCAGTTACGTCGCCCCCGCGCGCGAGATGTCGATCCTATTCGCCGCGTTGTTGGGTGCACATATGCTCAAAGAAGGCGACGCCACACGTCGAACAATTGCCGCCATTGGCATGGTGCTGGGTGTTGCCGGTCTGGCGCTAGGATAATTTTGCAGTTTGCCAAACTCGTTTATCCACAGGCATCTTCAAGCATTTTCGCCTGAAAATGCCCGTGGACTCTCGACTTTAGCTTTGCAATTCTTCACGATCAGCAAAGTGCTGAAGGGCGTCGGGGTTGGCGAGCGCTTCGCGATTTTTGATTGACCGGCCGTGGACGACGTTACGAACCGCGAGTTCCACAATCTTGCCCGACTTCGTGCGCGGCACATCTGGCACGGCAAGAATTTTGGCTGGGACGTGCCGGGTCGTGGTGTTTGTGCGAATGACTTCCTTGATGCGTTTTTCAAGTTCAGCAGTAAGCGAATGTCCATCAGCAAGACGCACAAATAACACCACGCGTACGTCCCCTGGTTTATCCGGCGGCCAGTCTTGCCCGATTACGACCGCCTCAATGACCTCTTCCAATTTTTCAACTTGTCGATAGATCTCGGCAGTGCCGATGCGTACACCACCGGGATTGAGCACGGCGTCGGAGCGACCATAAATGATCATGCCGCCACGGGCGGTGATCTCAACATAGTCACCGTGCGTCCACACGTTTGGGAAGTGTTCAAAGTACGCGCCGCGATACCGGCTGCCGTCGGAGTCGTTCCAAAATCCGATCGGCATCGACGGGAAGGGTTTGGTGCAGACCAACTCTCCTTTGTCGCCCCTAATGGGCTTGCCTTCGTCGTCCCACGCATCAACGGCCATGCCGAGCATACGTGTTTGAATCTCGCCGCTATAGACCGGTAGCACCGGCACACCGCCGACAAAACAACCCAGAATGTCGGTGCCGCCGGAAATGGAAGACAGACACACGTCGGCCTTGATATTCCGGTAGATGTATTCGAACCCTTCCGGTGAAAGCGGCGAGCCCGTGGACATCACCGACCGTAACTCACACAGCTTGTGTGTCTTGCCGGGATGCACCTTGAGTTTCGCGAGTGACTCGTAGTACTTGGCACCCGCGCCGAAATGGGTGACATCGTCTGCTGCAGCGTAGTCAAACAGAATATTGCCGCGCCCCAAGAACGGCGAGCCGTCAAACAGCACCAGCGTTGCATCCGCAGCCAAACCGGAAACCAACCAGTTCCACATCATCCAGCCACAAGTGGTGAAGAAGAACACTTTGTCACCGGGTTTGACGTCACACTGCAGCACGTGCTCTTCAAGATGTTTCAGTAATGCGCCGCCGACGCCGTGGACGATACACTTCGGCGCACCAGTGGTACCACTCGAATACATGATGTACAACGGATCGTTAAAGCCGACACGAACGTAGGTGACCGCCTTCGGCTTAAACGGCTGGAGAAATGTTTCCATCGCGACCGCACGCGGCACTCCGCTCACATCCACCGTCGTGGCGGCTTCTGTTTCGATGGCATGCAGGTACGGCACGATAACGACCTTACTCACCGTCGGCAGCTGTTCGACACATTCGGCGATACGCGAAAGTGTTGGCACCGGTTTGCCGTTGTAGAGATAGCCGTCACACGCAATCAGCAGTTTTGGTGCGACCTGGCCAAAACGATCCACCACCCCCTGCAGACCAAAGTCAGGCGAACAAGATGTCCAAACCGCGCCCAAGCTGGTGGCGGCCAACATTGCCAGCACGGTCTCCGGCATATTCGGCATAAACGCGGCGACGCGGTCCCCCTTGCCGATACCCATGTCACGCATCGCCTGCTGCCAGCGCGAGACTTGTTCGTCCAGCTCGCGGTAGGTCACACGTTTGCGCAGTTTGTCCTCGCCCCAGAAAATGATCGCATCACCATCGACGCGGGACTTGAACTTGCGCTCGATCAGATTCTCGGCAAAGTTGATTTTGCCCCTCGGGAAGAACGTCGCACCGGGCATCTTGTCTTCATCCAACAGAATGTCGGCACCTGCGGCAACGCCGCGCTCGCCGATCACGCCGCAGTAATCCCAAATCGCCGACCAAAAATGTTGCGGGTTACGCACACTCCATGCGTACAGCGCATCGTAATCAGCAAGGTTTGTCCCGTACGCGGTGTTGATGGCGCGCCGAAATGCGGTCACATTCGCACTTGCCACACGTTCAGGCGTGGGGATCCAAAGAGGCGATTGCGTAAGTTCTGTCATGCTCATTCCTAATCGAGTTTGCCGCCGACAAGCTTGCGGTCTTGCTTCGCTCGTATCGCAGCGTCAATTGCGGTTTCAACCCCGGCCAGCATGGTTGAGTGCGCCATCGATGGCGCACTGCCGTTAACAACCTGCGATGGCAAAAATGGCACGTGGATAAACCCCGCGCGAGCCGCGATGTTTTGCGTCGCAATATGATGCAACACGCCGTACATGATGTGGTTACACACAAACGTACCGGCCGTGTTTGACACTTCTGCCGGGATACCTTTCTTCTGCATAGCCGCAACCATGGTCTTGATCGGGAGTGTGGAAAAGTATGCAGCTGGCGCATCCGTCACAATGGTTTCATCGATCGGCTGATGACCAGCGTTGTCCGCAATACGCGCATCGTTGATGTTGATTGCAACACGCTCGACGGAGATGCTGCTTCGACCGCCAGCCTGCCCGAGACACAACACTAAATTGGGCTGGTGTTTGGTGATCAGTTTGGCGACTGCCGCAATCGCATCCCCAAACGCCGTCGGTAGACGTTGCGAAACGACGCAGTGCGAGCCGATTGTTGAAGGCAGCGCCTTGGCGATCTCCCATGAAGGGTTGATTCGTTCATCACCAAACGGTTCAAATCCTGTGACCAAGACGGTTGGCGTCGGCTTCATGCGGATCTCGAATCAACGAGCGGTCCAGCCGCCATCGATAGACATCGACGTCCCGGTGATTCCTTGCGCGGCGTCGGAGGCAAGATACAACGCAAGCGAAGCCACTTCGTCGATCTCGGCAAAGCGTTTGTTAGGTTGCGGTGCCAACAAGATGTCACGAATCACGTTCTCACGAGGGATACCGTGCACCCTGGCTTGATCGTCGATTTGCTTTTCAACAAGCGGGGTCAGCACATAACCGGGGCAGATAGCATTCACCGTGATGCCCTGTTCTGCCACTTCCAAGGCGCATGATTTGGTGAATCCGACTACACCGTGTTTCGCCGCAACGTACGCCGACTTGTAGGGCGAGGCGACCAGTCCATGAGCCGAAGCGATGTTGATCACACGCCCCCACTTGGCGGTTTTCATTTGCGGCAAGGCCGCGCGGGTGGCATAGAACACAGAGGATAAATTGATTGCGACAATCGCATCCCATTTCTCAACGGGAAATTCATCCACCGGTGCAACGTGCTGAATCCCGGCGTTGTTCACCAAGATGTCACAACGGCCAAGCGCCGATACCGTGCCGCCGACCATCGCAGAAATCTCGGCTGGCTTCGACATATCCGCATGCGAGTAGCGAACCTTGACGGCAAACTCTGCTTCCATCGCGGACCGCATTTTTTCGATTTCCTCCCCGTCACCAAAACCATTCAGCGTGATGTTGGCACCCTCTCGCGCAAACGCGCGCGCAATACCTAGACCAATGCCGGAGGTCGATCCCGTAATGATGACGGAACGCCCCTCGTGTAAACGTGCCATGAATTACTCCCTAACGTTAGCCGACTGTTGTACCAGCGCGCTGCATCTCTAGGTGCGGAATACCGTCTTCGATGTATTCCGCCGAGTCGGTGACAAAGCCGAATCCCTGATAAAACTTTTCGAGGCGCGCTTGCGCGCCGATCCGGTTCGGCTGTACGGCATAAAGCGCGTCGTGACGGCGACAAGCCTCGGCCATCAACTGTTTGCCGTAGCCACCGAGCCGAAAGTCTCTGGTTGTGATGACGCGACCGATGGAAGGCACGGCAAATTTTGCGCCGGCATCAACGAGCCT
>JBIIYQ010000159.1:0-5986 GCA_044346745.1 Usitatibacteraceae bacterium
ATGCTATTCGTTGATCCGAACTGGCCGTAGAAGCGCGCCAAGTCACCCGGTCCCGTCACCGGCTGGCCGTTGATGGTGGTGATGGTGTCGCCGACTTGCAGGCCGAGTTTCTGCGCGAGTGAGCCGGATGGTGCGTCCTTTACCTGCACCCCGCCTCCTGCCGCCGGCGCAATGTTGCCTAGGAAATTAATTTGATTCGGGTCTTGGAGGACGTTGTTCAATTCACTGCGCGAGAGGCTGTAGGAATTGCGGGATTGTGAGGCGACGTTCAGGCGGAAGGTGGCCTGCGGCGCTGCGTTGGGCCGTGCACCCGCGCCCGCCACGGTATTTCCGCTACTGGTGTTCGACGCACTCATACGCTCCATCGGGATAGTTTCGCGCACGCCCGCACGTGAGATCACGATTTGTGCCGCCGACACTTCGACCAGTTTGACGCCCTCACTAATTGTCTCGCCAACACGAACGCTGGTATCGCGCCCGCCGGTATTGATGATGGCGGCGGAAAGCGTCTTGCCGTCAACGGCAAACACGCCTTTGAGGCGGATGCCGGTGTTATTCGCGGCTGCACCAGTCGCAACCGGTTCCACCGCACCCGGGTCGCCCAGCAGGGTTCGTGCCAGCGCGCGGTCAACCGGTGGTGGTGCCACGCTCTCACTCCTTTGCGGGGCGGGCGCAAAAAAATGCCATCCCCACCATGCCAGCTGAAACGCCAGCACCACCACCAGCGCTAGGCTGGTCAGGTTGGCAAGGCGGGTGATGTTTGTTGGCGAGATGGTCATAGGGCGGGTTACTTGGCTGGTAGCTTCGGGAGATCAATATCCAAATAAACCCAAGGCTCGTCGGCAAACGGGTGTTTTTTGTAGCCGATGACCCATGGGTGCACCAATACTGTTCGCTGCCTGAGGTAATGCACACGCCATGGATTATCTACCCATAACATCTTCACCATCTGCCGGTAGCGTTCGGTGCGCGCAGGGCTGTCAGGCATGATTTTGATCTGTTCATAAAGCGCGTCGTATTCCGGCTTGTTGTACATCGAATAGTTTGCGCCACCGATTGATTTGCTCCAGAACAGCTGCAAGAAATTCTCGCCATCGGGATAGTCTGCAATCCAGCCGTAAGTCCACATCTGCACCTTGCCGGCCTGTGCCTGTTTACGCAGATCGGGTAACTTTTCAATCTTCTTGAATGTCATGCGAATGCCGATCGCATCCATCGCCCGCTTCCACAACTCATTGCGCTGACGTTCGCGTAACACCGGATAGGATGCAAGGTCGATCGACAATTGTGAGCCGTCAGGCGCTTCGCGCCAGCCGTCACCGTCACGATCGATGTAGCCATATAAATCCAATAGTGCCCGGGCTTTAGCGGGATTGTATTCGTGCCACGTAGCACGTTCATTGGTATATCCGGCCATGCCTTGGGCAATTGGAGAAAACGCCTCGATGGACTGGCCTTTCTCAAGAATGGTGATCTCGTCGGCTACCGGATAGGCGATGGACATCGCGCGACGCAGTGCGATTTTTTCCGGCGTGTAGCCACCGATCACAGGGTCCTGCATATTGAACATGGTGTAGATCAGCCACGCTTGTTCGTTGGCAACTCTGCTGATCCCGCGAGCCGCGAGATTGGGCGCAACCTTGCCACCGGGCAACGCAATATCGGCGTACACCTCGGGAACGGGGCGCAGATAGTCGTGCTCGTTATTCAAGAAGGCCAACCACCGCGGCTGATCTTCGTCGATGATCGAAATCTCGATTCGATCAATCTGCGGGAGTTTTTTTCCACGCAACGCGTTGGCAATGGCAATGTCACGCGGGTCTTTGTCGGCGACGGTAGAAAACTCATCCGACCGGTAGTTTGGATTTCGCACCAAAGTGATCAGAGATGAACGCCGCCAATCCTTAAGCATGAATGGGCCGGTGCCGACTGGGTTCGACGCAAACGCGCTTCCGTAAAATTCGACGACCTCACGCGCCATGGCTGCGGTGGCCTGCATCGCTAGGATGTAGTTGAGGTTGTAATCGGGCTCCTTCAGCCGCAGGATGAGGGTGTACGGATCCGGGGTTTCAATGCCGCGCACGGGTTTATCGTAGTCGAACTTGCCGGTCTTTTTTGCTTCCGCTTGTAGTTCATCGAGGCCAACAAACTTTCCCTCAACTAAAAATTGCCACTGCGCTTTGACTTTCGGATCGAGCAGGCGCTTGATGGTGTAAGCGTAGTCGCGCGAGGTCAATTCGCGGGGTACACCACCAAACACTTTATGGTCGGTGAAGGTAATTCCCCGTTTGATGCGAATCGTATAAGTGCGGCCATCTGCCGAAATTTCCGGCATGGCGGCAGCCGCACGCGGCTGTAACACCACCGGTCGCGCGAGGTAGTCGTATTGCAGCAATGGATCGTAAATGCTGTTGCAAAGGATGGATGTGGGCTCGTCAGACTCCGCCCCGCAGTCAAAGCCCCGCTCGCCCGACTGAAATGCGGTGCGAAGCACCTTTTCGGCGAATGTTGGGCCGGAGGCCAAGACAGCGAATGAACACAACAGCGTGCAGGCTGCCGTGATCATCAAACCGCGTAACCCAACAACAATGGAGATCATCTGCCAACCCATCGACGCATCAGTGCAGGATCCGCGATACACCTTGTTCTTCGGCAACGGTGCCCTGCGGGGACAACGAGGCGTGGTGCACGATCATGCGCCACCCATTAGGCGTGAGCAAATATACGTTGGTCGCGAGAATCGGCTGGACGGTGGTAACTTCGACGACTGGCGAGCTGGGGGAAGGGGCCGCCACGAACGATTCATAAACGGAATGAATTGCCAAGGTTTGCCCTTGGTGTTTCCGCAACTCGCTGACTTCAATACGTGCATTGCTTGTCGAGGTCGGCTGCGAAAAAATTTCAGCGAAGGAATCACGGATCGCCGATAAGCCCGCCAAGCGTGGTCCCCGCGGGTGTACACAAATTGTGTCTGGCTCGTCAGACCAGACGGCCATCATGAGTTTCAGGTCGCTGCGCTCAAAAGCGTCATAGAACGCGAGTTCGCAGTCAACCGCCGTTGGGAAAATTTTGCTCGTCATATGCGTTGAATTATATAGGTGGCTCGGCGGCATCTAGAATACCGGGATGACAATTCGGTGTGAAATCGACTTTCCCTTGCTGCCGACCTTGTCCGAGGCCGAGCGGCAACGGCTGCAATTCAGTGCCCCACTCGCGGTGCATATCGCAGATCGCATCGAACAAGTCTTGCCCGTGTTGGATGCCGTCTGTGACGCGGCAAAACGCGGTCGGTGGTGTGTGGGTTTTGTTGCTCACGAGGCGGCACCGGCGTTTGACCCGGCATTGGTGACTCAGACCGCTGCAACGCCGCTAGTTTGGTTCGCAGAATTTGCCAGTGCAACGGTGCTCCCATCTGCGCTTGTGCCGCGGTCCGACGTTCAAGCGAACTACACGCTGGCCAATTGGATCCCCGAAATTGCTGCCGGTGAATTTTCGGATCGCGTCGGATCGATTCGTCGCGATATTCGTGATGGACGGTTTTACCAGGTCAACTACACCACACGGTTATCAGCCGCGTTCTCCGGCGACGCACAATCGTTTTACCGCGCCCTGCAGGCCAATCAGCCGAACGGCTATCAGGCGTTCATCGACGGCGGTGATTTTCAACTTCTGTCGGTTTCACCGGAGTTGTTTTTTGCGCTTCGGGATGGGCGGGTCACAACACAGCCGATGAAGGGCACCGCACCGCGCGGTGATACGCCCGAGACCGATACGGCGCTCGCGGCGGCGCTGACGCACTCGGCGAAAGAACGCGCGGAGAATTTGATGATTGTGGATCTGCTGCGTAATGATCTGTCGCGTATTGCCAAGCCACACTCGGTTGAAGTGCCACACCTGTTTTCGTTACACGCGTTGCCCTCGGTATGGTCGATGACCTCAACCGTACAAGCGAAACTTCGGCCGGGATTGTCCTTGGCGGACGTGTTCCGCGCGCTTTTTCCCTGCGGCTCAGTCACCGGCGCGCCGAAGGTTGAGGCGATGCGCGCGATCCGTGACTTAGAGGCAAGCCCGCGCGGCGCCTATTGCGGCGCGATAGGTGTGGTTGAGCCGGGTGGGGCGGCGTGTTTTAACGTTGGCATCCGTAGCGTTTGGATCGAGGGTGCTGATAACAGCCGGGTCGCAACGTTCGGTGTCGGCAGTGGCATCACGTTTGATTCCACCGTCGAAGGTGAGGCCGCTGAACTGGTTTACAAATCGCGGTTTGTGCAGCGCGCATCGAAACCGTTTGATCTGTTTGAAACTATTCGGCTCAATGAGGGGCAGCTGGTGTTGCTCGATCGGCATCTGGCGAGAATGGCGAACTCGGCGCGGCATTTCCGCTTTGCCTTCGACGAGGCGGCCGCTCGATCTGTGCTCAGCAGTGTGGTCCGGGAACATGCCAGCGGCAATTGGCGCATACGTTTGTTGAGTAAACCCGATGGTGCCGTTGACGTGGAAGTGTTTGACCTTGAATCGCCACCGCTCAACCCGCACGCCATCCTTGCCGCGTCGCCGATCTCCAGTGCTGACGAATTTTTGCAGCACAAAACGACGCGTCGCGAGACCTATGAGCGGCACTCACCACCGTCCGGCGTCTGGGACACGCTGCTCTGGAATGAGCGCGGCGAGCTGACGGAATTTATCCGCGCTAATGTGGTGCTGGAGATCGACGGCCAACGCCTCACACCGCCCGTTACCGCCGGTTTACTCAACGGTACGATGCGCGACGAGCTGATCGCGCGCGGAGAGGTGATTGAGCAAACCCTGATCAAAGCTGACCTAGCGCGAGCGACAGCGATTTGGTGGGTGAACGGCCTGCGCGGGGAGCTAAGAATCACCATGGCGTCGCCCGCAGGTCAAACCTAGGCGGATCACATAGACAGATGAATGCGAGATTCCCAACAACGAGTCAGTATCTCGTACCGGACTTGCTCGCGCCCGATCTGCGCTTGGTATTTTGCGGCACCGCGCCGTCGACAAAATCTGCTGCGGAGAAATCATACTACGCCAAACCCGGAAACCGATTCTGGCCGACGCTACATCAGACGGGTATGACGCCGCGCCGCTTTTTGCCATCGGAATACCCTGAGCTTTTGATGTTGGGTATTGGACTGACCGATCTTTGCAAAATCCACTGTGGTACCGACGCTCAGTTGCCCGACAACGCTTTTGATCCCGACGCATTGTTGGCAAAGATAGACCAGTATCAGCCCAAGATTTTGGCCTTCACCAGCAAGAACGCCGGGCGAGAAGTATTGAAATGCCAACCCGAGTATGGCTTTCAACCAGAGCGGATTGGACGGAACGGCGCAACTCGACTGTTCGTGTTGCCGTCGCCATCAGGCCTTGCCACAAAGTTCTTTGATATTGCTCTGTGGCAATTGTTGGCCGATACCATTGCCGGGCGCGGCCAAGACTAGAATGAGCAAATGTCAACCAACATGTCATCCATCACCCCCAACACCGCACCGGATCCCGCGTTACTGGAGGCGAAGTCTCGACTGCGCAACGACGTTTTGGGTAGGCGTGACGCGATGTCCGCCACACGCCGTGTCGAAGATGCGGCGCTTTGTACGGCGCAGTTGTTGGCGTTGCCGGCCTTCATCAATGCCAAGACGGTGCTCAGTTTCATGAGTTTTGGCACGGAGATAGATACGCAGACGATTTTTGCGGAAGCGTTGAAGCAGAGCAAAGTTGTCGCGCTGCCGAGGATGATCAAGGACCAGTCGCCGCCTTACACGACGCGACTGGCTTTACACGAAGTGAGTGGCGAATCGGAGTTGGTTTCGGGAAAGTGGGGCATTCGTGAACCGCGAGTGACTTGCCCCGCAGTCCCGCTTGACGTCGTTGATCTGGTGTTAGTCCCCGGCGTTGCCTTTGACCGTCGCGGTCATCGTCTGGGTTACGGTAAGGGATACTATGATCGCTTGTTACCCGCACGACGCCC
>JBIIYQ010000058.1:0-18469 GCA_044346745.1 Usitatibacteraceae bacterium
CGGCAGGTGCACAGCGATTAATCGACAGACTGAAGAACTTACCGGGCCGCAAAATCATCTTTATCGCCTGGGCGGGCTCAAGCAACCCATTTAAGATCGCTGATCTCAATCTCGGCCGATTCGGCATTGAAATTGCGACCGGCGGCAACATTCTTCCTGCGATGGCCACCTACAAAAACTTTCCCGGGATGGAAGGTGCTACCTACTATTACTACGGCATCCCAACAAACACTGTTAACGATGCATTGGTGAAGCGCCATCTCGCAAAATTTAATAAGCCACCTGACTTCTTTACCGCCGGCGGTTTTGCGGCGGCAATGGCGGTGGTTACGGCGCTAAAGAAAACCGGCGGAGACGGCAACACTGAAGCACTGATCAAGGCCATGGAGAGCATGAGTTTTGAGACGCCTAAGGGTACGATGACGTTTCGTCGCGAAGATCACCAGGCACTACAAAGCATGTACCACTTCAGAATTCGTAACGACCCTAGTCTTGCTTGGGCAGTACCTGAACTTGTGCGCGAGATCAAAATTGAAGACATGAACATTCCCATTCGTAATGTGCCGAAAAAGAAATAGCGATGAAGCCTTCAGTATTGGTCGTGTGACGTAACTCGAGGAACGAACATGAGATTTAGCAAAAAACACAACACCTTCGCAGCGCTGATCGGCGCTCTAGTATTGCTCACGACGACAACGCTTCGTGCCGCGCCATTGCCGCAACTTAACATTGATCAGTCCCAGACGACTGTGTCGGGTGTGTCCTCGGGCGGCTACATGGCGGTTCAGCTACACGTCGCGTATTCCGCGCGCTTCACCAAAGGTGCGGCGGCGGTGACGGGCGGCCCCTTTAACTGCGCCGAGGGTTCGCTGATTAAAGCGCTTACCCGCTGCATGGGGAAGATGTCAATTCCCGTACCCGAGCTCGTGGCGACCACCAGTCAATGGGCAAAAGATGGCCTGATTGATGCCACCAGCAACCTCGCCTCTTCCAAGGTGTATCTATTTGCCGCCGCAAACGATACGGTGGTTAAAGAAGGCACCACCACCAGTTTATTTGACTACTACAAGACCTATGTCACACCGGCAAACATCGTCATGAAGACCGATGTGAAAAGTGAACATGGCTTCCTGACGGACGACTACGGCACCCCATGCATGAGCAAAGACATGCCGTTCATCACCAATTGCAACTTTGACCTTGCGGGTGCCATCTTGAAACACTTGTACGGCGACCTTGCGCCACGCAAGGCGGGCGCATTAGACGGCAGCATGGTCGAATTTGATCAAACAACATTGGCCGCCGCCAACGGTATGGGCACAACCGGCTGGGCCTATGTGCCGAAAAGTTGCGGCACGGGCGCCTCCTGCCGCTTACACGTCGCCCTCCACGGCTGCAAACAAAATGTGACCGAAGTGGGACAGGCGTTTGTGCGCAATGCCGGCTACAACCGCTGGGCTGACACCAACAAGATCGTGGTGCTCTACCCACAAACGGGCAAGGGTGCAACCAACGGCTGTTGGGATTGGTGGGGATATGACGATGCCAACTACGCCAAAAAATCGGCCCCACAAATGAAAGCCATCGTCGCGATGATGGACAGAATCGGCAGCGGCGCACCTTCGGCTAAACCCGCCGCGAACAAATAGCGCGGTGCGCTTAGATGGCACTCTTAAGCACGACAGACCTCACCATCCGGTTTGGCGGCCACGTTGCCGTCAATGCCGTGACATGCCAGTTTGAGCCGGGAACACTGACTGCTATCGTCGGGCCGAATGGTGCGGGCAAGACCACTTACTTCAACCTGATCTCAGGTCAATTACTGGCGAGCAGCGGGACGGTGACGCTGGATGGCACTGACCTCACCAGCCTACCTGCCTCGGCGCGAACCCGCGCCGGGCTCGGACGCGCGTTTCAACTGACAAACCTCTTTCCAAACCTCACGGTACTGGAAAACGTACGACTCGCCGTACAGGCCAGCCGGGATGGTAAACACCGTCGCGGACTCAATCTGTGGAGTATCTGGAGCGCTCATCCGTTGTTGCTAGATCGTGCAAGACAAATCCTCAGCGACGTGGCGATGGTGGATCGCGCCGAGAGCGTGGTCGCCAGTTTGTCCCACGGCGACCAGCGCAAACTCGAAGTCGCTATGTTGATGGCGCTTGAAGCAAGTGTGTTAATGTTCGACGAACCAACCGCTGGCATGAGCGCGGATGAAGTCCCCAAGGTGTTGGACTTGATCCGCAAGTTGCGTGAAGACAAACGCAACACCATCTTGCTGGTGGAACACAAGATGGATGTGGTGCGCGAGTTAGCCGACCGCATCATCGTCTTACACAACGGCTCACTGGTGGCTGATGGTGACCCGGCAACGGTGATCGCTTCACCAATCGTGCAAGAGGCCTATCTTGGGGTTGCGCCGGGCTCCCAGACTGACAAGGTGGCGGCATGAGCGAACCGCTGCTGAGCCTGGCAGGTGTACACACTCATATCGGCGCTTATCACATCCTGCATGGTGTCGATTTGGTTGTGCCCCGCGGTCAATTGACGATGCTGCTCGGTCGCAATGGCGCGGGAAAAACAACGACGCTACGAACCATCATGGGCCTCTGGCGCGCTTCGGTCGGCGTAATCACCTTCTGCGGTCAAAACATCACACAGCTTGCAACGCCACAAATTGCGCGGCTCAATATCGCCTACGTGCCGGAGAACATGGGCATCTTCGCCGATCTCACCGTCAGGGAAAACATGCTGCTCGCGGCCACCAATGCCAGCAACGTCGGCGAAATTGACAACGGTCGGCTTAAGTGGATTTTTGGGCTCTTTCCTGCTGTAGAGAAATTCTGGGATTACCCGGCGGGCAAGCTTTCTGGCGGCCAAAAACAAATGCTGGCGGTGGCGCGGGCGATTGTTGAACCACGCGAACTGCTGATTGTGGATGAACCGAGTAAAGGACTCGCACCGTCGATTATCAACAACATGATTGACGCTTTCGCCGAACTCAAAACGAGTGGCGTTACCATTTTACTGGTTGAACAGAACATCAGCTTTGCCAAACGTCTGGGCGATCAAGTCGCGGTGATGGATGACGGCCGTGTGGTGCATGCCGGCAGCATGGCCAGCTTTGCGGCAGACGATGTATTACAACAATCGTTGATGGGCCTTACGTTATGAGCGACCCAACCACCATGAACGGTACGGCCAAGCCTGCGCTGGACTTCGACTGGAAACCGTTGCTGCTGGTGCCGGCATTGGCGATGTTGGTGCTGCCGGTGATTGGATCGCCTTCGACGTGGTTGACCTTGACGATTGCCGGGCTCGCGATGGGCATGATCATTTTTATCATCGCCTCGGGATTGACCCTCGTATTCGGACTCATGGATGTGTTGAATTTTGGCCACGGCGTGTTTATTGCGCTGGGCGCGTTTGTTGCGACCACCGTTCTCGGGGTCATGCCGTCATGGACCGCCTCGCCTGAACTGTGGCGCAATTTGGTGGCCGTATTTGCGGCGATGGTCGTAGCGATGACGGTGTCTAGCGCGGTGGGTTACGCATTTGAGCGAACGCTTGTTAGGCCGGTGTATGGGCAACATCTGAAACAGATCCTCATCACCATGGGCGGCATGATCATCGGGGAGGAATTAATCAAGGTGATCTGGGGGCCACAACAGATCCCGCTGATGCTGCCAGAGGCGTTGCGCGGTGCGGTGTTTATCGGTGATGCCGCAATCGAGAAATTTCGCCTGCTGGCCGTGTTGATTGGAGTGTTGGTGTTTGTTGTACTCGCCTGGGTGCTGACTCGCACCAAGATTGGCTTACTCATCCGCGCCGGTGTTGAGAACAGCGAAATGGTCGAGTCGCTGGGCTACCGGATCCGGCGTTTGTTTGTGGCGGTGTTTGTGGTCGGCAGTGCGCTCGCAGGTCTCGGTGGCGTCATGTGGGGTCTGTACCAACAAACCGTGATTCCGCAAATGGGTGCGCAGGTGAACATTCTGATTTTTATCGTCATTATCATCGGTGGCTTGGGCTCGACAGGCGGCGCGTTAATTGGTGCGCTGCTTGTGGGTTTGATGGCGAACTACACCGGCTTCCTGGCGCCGAAGGTTGCGCTGTTCTCAAATATCGCACTCATGGTTGCCATCTTGTTATGGCGTCCGCGCGGCATTTATCCCGTTGCGAATCGCTAGGTTAAGCAGCCATGATCCTCAATCGCCTTCTTTCAAACGATCTCCCGCGTAGCAAGATTTTGGTGGCCATCTTGGTGGTGCTGACACTATTGCTCGCGTTGGCCCCATTTATCGCGCCGGGCGTGAATGCGCTGAGTGTCGCGGCGAAAATTCTTGTCTTCATCGTGCTCGTCGCCAGCTTTGACTTGTTACTCGGTTACACCGGCATTGTCAGCTTCGCTCACACCATGTTCTTTGGCATCGGTGCCTACGGCGTGGCGATCGCTTGTACAAGATGGGATGCTACGTGGCTAAGCCTCAGCCTGGGCATTTTCACGGCGTTATTGCTTTCACTCCTACTCGCACTAGCCATCGGATTGTTTTCGTTGCGCGTTCGCGCAATATTTTTTGCCATGATTACGCTGGCGATTGCGTCCGCCTTTCAAACTCTGGCCTCGCAGTTATCGGACATCACCGGTGGTGAAGACGGCATCAATTTCAAACTGCCCGATATGCTCGCGTCCGGCTACATGTACCTTGAGCAACCAATTTTTGGCGTGTCAATCTCAGGGCGTTTTCTCACCTACTACATTCTATTTTTCGCTGCGGTGGTCATGATTTTGGCGATGCTCCGAATCGTGAACTCGCCGTTCGGCAGGGTGTTGCAGGCGATCCGTGAAAACGAGTTTCGCGCTGAGGCCATCGGTTATCGTGTGGTGGTGTATCGCACGGTCTCAAGTGTTCTCTCGGCTTTGTTTGCCACCATGGCCGGTGTCATGCTCGCGTTGTGGTTGCGTTACAACGGGCCGGATACCTCACTCTCATTCGAAATCATGCTTGACGTCCTCCTCATCGTGGTGATTGGCGGCATGGGTACGATCTACGGCTCGGTAATCGGCGCGGTGCTATTTGTGATTGCGCAAAGTTACCTCCAAGACCTACTCAAACTTGGCAGTGATGCCGCCAGCGGACTGCCTTGGTTGGCCGCCCTGCTATCGCCGGATCGCTGGTTGTTATGGTTGGGTGTGTTATTTGTCTTGTCGGTCTATTACTTTCCGACCGGCATCGTCGGCAGGCTGCGTAATCGCGCCGCCCGGTCATAGATTCAAGGCACGGAGGAAGTCATGGCGGCTTGTATCGTCGGCTGGGGGCACTCAAAGTTTGGTCGGCTTGATCACGAGGATCTTGAATCATTGATTGTTGGCGTGAGCCGTCAGGCGATGACGGATGCGGGTGTTGACGCGGCTGAAGTTGATGGGATTTGGCTGGGTAATCTGAATGGCGGTTTTGTCCCGGATACCTTTTGTTCCTCTCTTGTATTACAAGCCGACGACGGCCTGCGCTGGAAACCGGCCACACGTGTTGAGAATGCCTGCGCGTCGGGCGCCGCAGCGATCTTTTCCGCGCTCAACGCGATAGAAGCCGGGCAATGCCGTATTGCGCTGGTTGTTGGCGCAGAAAAAATGACGGCGGTGTCTGGCGATGCGGTAACCCGCGCATTGGGTGCAGCTTCCTATGTGAAAGAAGAAGCTTCGCAAGGGCTGACGTTTCCGGGCATTTTTGCGCAAATGGCAACAACCTACTTTTCCCGTTACGGCGACCACGCTGCCACGCTCGCCCAAATTGCCGCGAAGAACCATGCCAATGGTGTCACCAATCCCTGGGCGCAGATTCGCAAGGACGTTGGCTTTGATTTTTGTAACACCATCTCTGACAAGAACCCGGTGATTGCGGCACCACTGCGAAAAACAGACTGTTCACTAGTCTCCGACGGTGCCGCGGCGTTGGTCATCGTTGATGAGTCGTTAGTAGCGCGTTTTAGACGCGGCGTGCGATTTCGCGCACGCAGTCATGTCAGCGATTTCTTGCCAATGTCCCGCCGCGACGCCGCCTCGTTTGCCGGGCCGCAACGAGCTTGGCAGTCGGCCTATCAACAAGCGGGATGTACGGTGAACGACTTGTCATTTGCCGAAGTACACGATTGTTTTACCATCGCCGAATTGCTCGCCTATGAAGCGATGGGATTGGCACCCGCCGGGCAGGGACGGCGCGTTGTTGATGACGGCACCGTTTTTGCGGATGGCCGGTTTCCCGTCAATCGCTCGGGTGGCCTAAAAGCAAAAGGCCATCCCATCGGCGCGACCGGGGTCTCGATGCACGCAATTGCCGCAATGCAGCTTTGTGGTGAAGCGGGCGAAATGCAGCTGCACAATCCAACACTTGCCGGGGTATTCAACATGGGTGGTTCGGCAGTGGCAAATTACGTGAGTATTCTTGAGGCGGCGCGATGAACGTCGCACAACTTCTCGCTCGTAGTGCAACCGTTTACCCAAGTAGACCTGCGATCTTTTTGGGTGCCCAGCAACTATTTGATTACCGCGAGTTTGCACACCGCAGCGCGTGTATTGCCGGCTATTTGCGAGCGACGGTCGGCCTCGTGCCCGGCGACCGCGTCGCGATTTTTATGACCAACTGCCCAGAGTACCTCGAGGTTCTCTATGCCATCTGGTGGGCCGGTCTCGTCGCGGTACCAGTGAACGCCAAACTCCACCCTCGCGAGTTGGCGTACATCCTCAACAACGCCGAGGCGGCGTGTTTATTCACCGACGCCAAGCTGGCGACCGAGTTGGCGCACATCCTCAACGACGTTCCCAGTTTGAAGCGAACGATTGTTGTGGAGTCATCTGGCTATGGTGGCGCGATCGCGGCAGCGCCAATCTCACTTCAACACCGATTGCCGGATGATCTGGCATGGCTTTTCTACACTTCCGGAACCACCGGGCATCCCAAGGGTGTAATGCAGACCCATCGCAACCTGCTGGCGATGACGAGTTGTTACTTTAGCGACGTCGATCCAGTAGACCCGAACGACGCAATTGTTTATGCCGCCCCGATGTCACACGGCGCTGGCTTTTACAACTTTCCGCATGTGCTAAAAGCCGCGCGTCACGTCGTGCCAGAATCCGGCGGGTTTGATTCCGCTGAGCTCGTCACACTTGCACAAAAGGCTGGTGGACTCTCACAATTTGCGGCACCAACGATGGTCAAACGGCTGGTGGATCATATTGACAGCGTGGGCGCAGACCCGTCTGGCTTCAAGACCATTGTCTATGGCGGCGGGCCAATGTACGTACAGGACATTCAACGCGCGCTCGACGTGATGGGCAATCGATTCGTACAGATTTTTGGTCAAGGTGAATGTCCAATGTGTATCACCGCACTATCGCGTGCGGAACTAGCCGACCGCACCAACCCACGCTGGATCGAAAGGATTGCCTCGGTCGGTGTTGCGCAATCGTTGGTGGAAGTTCGGGTTGCCGACGAAAACGGCGCTACACTGCCGATCGGCGAGACCGGCGAAATCCTCACACGCGGCGATCCGGTGATGGCGGGCTATTGGCGCAATGCCGAGGCAACCGCAAAAACATTACGCGTAGGCTGGTTATGGACCGGTGATCTCGGTTGTTTTAACTCAGACGGATTCTTGACACTTAAGGATCGCTCCAAGGACGTCATTATTTCCGGCGGGTCAAACATCTATCCGCGCGAAGTCGAAGAAGTCCTACTCAAACATCCCGCTGTCCGCGAGGTGTCCGTTGTCGGGCAAGTGGATGCCGAATGGGGCGAGGTGGTGGTGGCATTTGTTGTCTGCGGCGACGATTCCGCCAGGCCCAGCGCCAGCGACCTTGACGCACTCTGCCTGGCGCATATCGCACGCTTCAAGCGCCCCAAGGCGTACCACTTCATCGACAATCTGCCGAAGAATAATTACGGCAAGGTGCTCAAGACCGAGCTCCGCAAACACGTTCAAACCAACAACTGAGGTCCGCTATGACACAACCGCCACCTGGACGCCGTGCACTTGTTACCGGTTCACTGCAAGGTATTGGCCTGGCCATTGCCGAAGCACTTGCGAGCGAAAGCTGCCACATCGTTTTACACGGCCTAGGCGATGACAAACTAAAGGCTGCCGCGCGCGAATCTGCGCTCACCGTCGGCGCTCTATCGGTTGAGTGTTACGACCACGATTTACGCCTGCCAGAACAAGTCAGCGCCCTTATGCAAACCGTACTTGCCGCAGGCCCGCTAGACATCCTCGTTAACAACGCCGGCATTCAACAAACCGCGCCACTGGCTGATCTTTCCGCTGACGTTTGGGATCGCATCATCGCCATCAACCTGTCGGCCGCATTTCACACCATGAAGGCGGCATTGCCGGGAATGGCAGCGCGGGGTTATGGCAGAGTCGTCAACATTGCTTCCGTTCACGGGTTGGTCGCTTCCGTCAACAAGGCGCCCTATGTTGCCGCCAAATTTGGGCTGATCGGATTGTCTAAAGTTGCGGCACTCGAATACGCGAGCGCTGGCAATCGCGAAGCTGGTGGCGTGACGGTGAACTGTGTTTGCCCCGGTTGGACTGAAACGGCCATCATCGAGCCGCAGATTCTCGCGCGTGCCGCGTTGCACGGTGGGGATCGCGACGCCGGTGTGCGTGAATTGCTGCAAGAAAAACAACCGAGCCAGCGCACATCCAAACCCGCCGAGATCGGCCAGCTTGCGGCGTGGCTGTGTCATCCGATCGCCCACAACATTACCGGTGCGTCGATCCCGATCGAAGGTGGCTGGACCAGCCAGTAGGCGATGTTGGCGCGCGCCAACAGGTATCAATCCCAAGCAAACACGGGCTTCATTGGCGTTTTTTGCCTGAAAAGACCCGTCCAGAGCAGAGTTTTAATGTTTCCACGGATTCCACGGTCGGTGTCCTACCCATACAACTCATTTATATGACCTACTTGACTTTGAGGGGATGAGTTACTAGCATCCAGCATGGTCCAAAAATGTATCTTACGAGAGACCTAGCTTTGCATCATTCATCCGCCGAAACGTCAGGAGAAGTCATGAGATCGAACCGTCTATCGAACGTGAACACCCGCACTCTATTGTCTGTATTTGTTGCAAGCACCTTAGTGTCTGGGACCGCCTTTGCGCAGCAGGCAACCAAGCCAGACCCGAAAAAAGACGACGACAAATTGGAAACAATTGTTGTCACCGCAACAAAACGGTCCGAGTCGTTGCAATCGGTTCCGGTGGCCGTTTCGGTTGTGAGTGGGGATGACCTCGAAAAGGCCAACCTCAATAACCTGACCAATATCGTTCAGCAGTTGCCGACGGTGAACTACCGCGCCAACGCGTCGAACAAAGATACGGCACTGTTCATCCGTGGCGTCGGCACAATTTCGACCTCGCCCGGCGTCGAACCGACTGTTTCTACGGTGGTGGATGGGGTGGTGTATGCCCGCCCCGGCATGGCCACACTCGATTTGATGGAAGTTGAGCGCCTTGAAGTCTTGCGCGGCCCCCAAGGCACATTGTTTGGCAAAAACGCCTCTGCCGGTGTGATCAACGTCGTGTCCAAAGCGATTCCCAAAGCCACTGAAGGTTATGTTGACTTCGGCTACTACGACAAAAAGGAAACGCGGCTGCGCGCCGGTGTCGCCGGACCGTTGGGTGAAGAAACCGGCGGTTCCATCGCCGTGTTTGCAGGCAAGTACGACGGCAACGTTAAGAACGTTTTTCTGAATGAAAACGTCAACGGTTACGATCGCAAAGGCATCCGCGGCAAACTCGAATTCACGCCAAGCCGCGATGTCAAAGTAAATTTGATCGCCGACTACGCAACAGCTGACGACACCGGTACCCGTGGCCCGTACGTGCGCACCACCACCGCCGCACTGACCGCCGGCGTGTTGCCGGTCGTGGCAGGGCTCCAAAATCGTGATGTCGCCACCAACGTCCGCGAGCGCGTGGAAGACACCAATAGCGGCGTGTCCGGGCAGGTAGATGTCAAATTTGACAGCGGCACATTGACATCCATCACCGCTTTCCGCCAATGGAAAAACACACAGTTTCAAGACTTGGATGGCATCAACACGGTCTACAACCAATTGGTCGGCCAAGCCGATCGAGGCCAGCTGGATTCCAAACAGACTTCGCAGGAGTTTCGCTGGGCATCGAACAAAGGCGGCTTCATTGATTACGTCGCCGGTTTCTTCTACTTCAACAACAAGACCGACGAAGTCTATCGTCGCGATGTGACCCGCTGCGCGACGACCGGGACAAACTTGGCCAATGGCCTGACCCCATGTGCGACTTTCCTGAACGACAATGGTGTCGCTACCTATGGCACGGACCTGAAGAGCACGTCATTCTTTGGTGAAAGCACTTGGAATTTTGCCAAGGACTTCCGCGGCATCTTGGGCTTGCGTTACACCACGGATGACTTGTCCTACTACCACGGCCGTGTCTCGACCCAGCCCGCGGCGATTCCCGGCGTGCAGCCCACACGCACACCGGTTTCGGGCTCCACCAAACAGAATGGTGTCTCGGGTCGTATTGGGCCGCAATGGGATCTGTCCAAAGATGTCAGCGTATACGCCACCTACTCCAAGGGTTACAAAGGCCCGGCTTATAACGCTTTCTTCAATATGCAACCCGTCGCTGACATCGCTCTTTCCCCAGAGAAGTCAAAGGGCTGGGAGCTGGGTTTGAAGTCGACCTTGGCTGACAATCGTGTGCGTTTCAACGTCGCGATTTTCGACACCAAGTACGATGGTTACCAAGCCAACTATCCGGATCTCGTCGCCGGCACCGTGGTCACACGCTTCATCAACGCAGGTGATGTTTCAACCAAAGGTGTTGAGTTGGACATGGAAGCAAAGCTCAGCCGTGAGTTGTCGCTTGCCGTCGCTTACGCCGACACCAAGGCGGTTGTGGATCGCTTCAACTGCCCTGTTGGCGCAACTTGTACGATTCCAAGCGGCACCATGCTGCCATCGGCACCACGTCAGAAAGGTGTTGTACGCGCAAACTACCGCACGGATATGGCAGGCTACTTGGTCGCATTCAGCACTGACTACACCTGGCAGAGCGAGACGCAGTTCGACTTGTCCACTTCACCAAACACCTTGCAGCCTGCTTACGGCATCTGGAACGCATCGGTTTCCGTGGCAAGCACCGCAAGTGGTTGGCGCGTGACGTTGGTCGGCAAGAATCTGGCTGACAAATCGTACTCGCAGTTCCTGTTGCCGGGTGCCAATACCCAGCGCTCGGTACCACGTGACGATAAACGTTATTACGGCGTGAACGTTCGCTACGAGTTCTAAGCAAAATCGTATCGGCGCTGCCCTCCAAATACATCCACCAATAACAGTAGTCGCCTCTAAAAAGCCGTTGTGGTGGTTGTCTAGCGGAACCTGTAGTTTGGCAGCTTGACTGGCGCGGTACCCGGCGTACACTGGGTACCGCGTTTGTTTTGAGACACGTTACCAATCGACTATCGCCATCCAATATCGTGCCGACCCCTGTCAAACGTAGATCGTTAGAGTCGCTTCGTAGCCAACGTTGGTTGGCACCAGACAACATGCGCTCGTTCGCGCATCGTCAGCGCTTGCAACAACGCGGACTTGCCCGCGAAGAGTTCCTTGGTCGCCCCGTTATTGCCATCGTAAACACGTGGAGCGATCTTTCCCCCTGCCACGCACACCTGCGCGAACGCGCGGAAGCGGTGCGGCGCGGTATCTTGCAGGCCGGCGGTTTTCCGTTCGAGTTGCCGGCGTTGTCGTTGGGCGAGGTGATGGTCAAACCCACCACCATGCTTTACCGCAACTTGTTAGCGATGGAGACTGAAGAATTACTGCGGTCACACCCCATTGACGGCGCAGTATTGATGGGCGGTTGCGACAAGACCACGCCCGGCCTGTTGATGGGCGCGGTCAGCATGGATATTCCGGTCATCTATTGCCCGGCCGGTCCAATGCTCAGTGATCGCTACAAAGGCAAGACGGTCGGTGCTGGTACCCATACCAAAAAGTTCTTTGATGAGTACGTTGCCGGCAATATTGAGCAACGTGAGTGGATTCAACTCGAATCTAAAATGACACGGTCCCCTGGAACCTGCAACACCATGGGTACTGCGAGCACCATGACAGCGATGGCCGAAGCGATGGGTTTCACCCTGCCTGGTGCGACCAGCATCCCGGCGATGGATGCGAACCATGTTCGAATGGCTTCCGCGTGTGGACGACGTATCGTTGACATGGTCTGGGAAGATTTGAAGCCGTCCACGTTCTTTACCCGCGCATCGGTGGACAATGCCTTGGCAACCTATATGGCGCTGGGTGGCTCGACCAACGCCGCGATTCACACCATTGCCATGGCGGGACGTGCCGGTATTGCATTGTCGCTTGACGACATGGATCTTGTTGCCGGGAAAATTCCAGTGTTAGCCAACTTGTTCCCCTCGGGCGACAAGTTGATGGAAGACTTTTTTTACGCGGGTGGTCTGCCCGCATTACTCAACGAAATTCGTGGCCACTTGCAGCTGGACGCACAGACCGTCACCGGCAAATCGCTCGGCGAAAACATTGCGGATGCGCAGAATCTCGACCCCGATGTCATTCGGCCGCTGAGCAACCCGGTTACCGCAGGCCGCACCCTCGCCGTGTTACATGGCAACCTGTGTCCGGATGGCGCCATCATCAAGCCGTCGGCCGCAAATCCAAAGTTCATGAAACATCGCGGTCGGGCGTTAGTGTTTGATTCCAACGCCGAGATGTTGGCCAAGATTCACGACCCCGCACTCGATGTTGACGAAAACACAGTGCTCATTCTGCGTAACGCCGGACCAGTCGGTGCTCCCGGAATGCCGGAATGGGGCAATCTACCGATTCCGAAGAAGTTGTTGCAACAAGGCATTCGCGATATGGTGCGCATCTCGGATGCACGTATGAGTGGCACACACTACGGTAGCTGTATTGTGCACGCGGCACCCGAGGCTGCCGTCGGCGGTCCGCTTGGGTTGGTGCGTGATGGCGATTGGGTCGTGCTGGATGTTGAGGCTCGCAGCCTCAACGTTGAAGTAACTGATGCCGAGTTGGCCATACGGCGTGGCGATTGGACTGCACCTCCTCGAATTACCGAGCGCGGCTTTACACGTTTGTACGTTGATCACGTCACGCAAGCTGACAAAGGTTGTGATTTCGATTTTCTGGCGGGGAATTCACCAACGCCGGAACCACCCATCTATTGAGGCCACTATGGATCCATTCGTAAATCCCTTCCGAGAATTACTCAAACAACCTTCGGTGCCACTCGGCACGTGGTTGATGTCGGGCGCGGAATCGACCGCCGAGGCGATGGGCTGTGCCGGTTTTGACTGGCTGGTGGTCGATATGGAACACGTGCCCATCGACTATAAGGACGCGTATCACATCCTCCAAGCCATCGCCGGCACACGCGCGTCTCCGGTGATCCGCCTCGCTTGGAATGACGTGGTGATGGTCAAACGCGCACTCGATATCGGCGCACAAACGTTGATGTTCCCGTTTGTACAAAACGCGGAGGACGCGAAGCGCGCAGTGGCATCAACCCGCTACCCGACCGCAACTGATCTCAGCGGTACACGTGGCTTTGCGGCGATGCATCGTGCCAGCCGTTATGCCACGGCACCTGAATACGGCAAACGCGCCAACGACGGCATTTTCAAGATGATCCAACTTGAAACACCAGCAGCAATTGCCAAGTTAGAGGAGATCGCCGCAGTAGAAGGTGTCGACGCCCTCTTCATGGGCCCAGGCGATCTGTCTGCAAGTATGGGTGTTATCGGCAACGTCGCGGACCCGAAAGTACAAGCCGCACTGAAGGACGCAGCAGCGCGTGCCAAAGCCGTTGGCAAACCAATAGGCATCGTTGGTCCGACACCTGAGATGGTCGGGCAGTTCATCGACTGGGGATACAGCTACGTCGCCATCGCCTCAGACATGGGCATGATGATGCGCCAGGCGAATGCGATGATTAGCGCGCTAAAGCCATCACTCGCCAAAGCTGTTAGCTCTTCGGTGTATTGACCGTGCCCGGCGTATCACTACAGAAAGTCACTAAGGTCTACGACAACGGCACCAAAGAAGGTGTCAAGATCATTCACGGTATCGACTTGGAAATTACCCAAGGCGAGTTTGTGGTGTTTGTCGGACCGTCTGGTTGCGGTAAATCGACCCTGTTACGCATGATCGCCGGCCTCGAAACCATCAGCGGCGGCACGATCTCGATTGAGGGGCGCGTCGTTAACGATCTCGCGCCGCGCGAGCGCGACATCGCCATGGTGTTTCAAGACTACGCCCTGTATCCACACAAGAATGTGTTTGAAAACCTGGCCTTTGGCCTGCGCTTGCGCAAATTTTCTGAGGATGAAATCAAAAAGCGTGTGAACGATGCTGCCGCGATTTTGAAGATTGAGCATTTACTCGAACGCAAACCACGCGCACTCTCCGGCGGTCAACGCCAACGGGTGGCGATGGGTCGTGCGATTGTGCGTCAGCCCAAGGCGTTTTTGTTTGACGAACCGCTCTCCAATCTCGATGCGTTGCTCCGCAGCGAAATGCGTACGGAGATTAAGAAGCTTCATCAGCGCATCGGTGCCACCACCATCTATGTGACACACGATCAGGTTGAAGCCATGACCCTGGCGCAGCGCATTGTGGTTCTGTCCGGCGGCAACATCATGCAAGTCGGCACGCCGGATGAGATCTACAACCAGCCCGTATCAAAATTTGTGGCTGGTTTTACCGGCTCACCACCAATGAATTTTTTGCAAGGCAGTCTTGAAGCCTCCGCAGACGCCGCGACGGTTGTCCTGACCGGCGGTGTGCGGCTACCTCTCGTGGCGAGCTGGCGGGCAAGATTGGCGGGGGCGCATGGACGAGAAATCGAGTTTGGCATTCGACCAGAAGACATCGGTGTTGAAGCGGGGGGAGAAAAGGCGGCGATGTCCGGCACCGTCGTGGTCGCCGAGCCCCTGGGTGCCGAAACACTCGTGACGTTCGCTTGTGCTGGCGGTGAAGTGATTGCACGGATGCCGCCCTCGGTGAATTACCGTCCGGGGGAAGCAGCAACCATTTACGTCGATATGCAAAAGTGTCATTTGTTTGACCGCGCCAACGGCGTGGCCCTCTAGTGGGAATGAACCTGCGCAGTCGTTATTCGCGGGCGGTTTCGCGGCTGTTATACACGGCGGCATTGCTGGCGACCATGTGCGGCGCACTACACGCTCAAGTGCCGACAGAGACAAACTTGAAAGTGCTAGTCGGCGGTCAACACCGTCCGGATATTTTCCGCGAGCTTCTTAAGGACTACGAGGCGGCGAATCCCGGGGTGAAGATCACCCTTGAATCCGGTGGTGCCACGTCCGAGTTGCTGCAGCGTTACCTCAATACCGTGTTGACGGCGCGTGATACGTCACTCGACGCATTTTTGATTGACGTTGTCCGCCCAGCCCAATACGCCGCCGCAAAATGGGCGGAGCCGATCGATCCCTACCTCGGCAATGAACGCGAGGCGTTTCTTTCGCGTTATTTGCCGCTCTACCGCGCGGCGAATACTATCGACGGCAAGACCATTTCCTTGCCGGCGTTTTCGGACGCGATGTACCTCTATTACCGCAAGGATCTATTGGAGAAGGTCGGGGAAAAACCGCCGACCACCTGGCCCGAACTCGCACGCATCGCCAAGAAAGTGATGGCGCAAGAAAAAGACCCAAACCTGCAGGGGCTGAGTTTCCAAGCTAAAGCCATCGAAGGCACGGTTTGCACCTTCCTGCTGCCCTACTGGAGTATGGGTGGGGAAGTTGTAAAGGACGGCAAACTGCAGTTCGATCGCCAGAAAGCTGAAGCCGGACTTGCGATGTGGCGTCAAATGGTTAGTGACGGTGTAAGCAAAGCAAACGTTTCGGAAGTTGGTACCGACGATACCCGCAAGGAGTTTCAGGCTGGTCGGGTGGTGTTCGGAGTGCTTTGGGGATATGGTTGGAATCTCTTTCAAAGCGGCGCGGACTCGCGGGTGAAGGGCAAAGTTGGCGTGGTGAAACTACCAGCGATGCCGGGCGGCGAATCGGTTTCGTGTATGGGTGGCTGGAGCTGGGCGGTGTCGGCGTTTTCCCGCAACAAAGCCGAGACGGTTAAGTTGGTACGTTGGTTATCGAGCCCAGAAGTCGCCAAACAACTCGCCATTCGCGGCTCGATGCAACCGGTGTTTCCTGACGTGTTTACCGACCCGGATGTGTTGCGTGTGAACCCGTGGCTGGCTGATGCATTGCCAGTGGTTGAAACCGCGCGGCCCCGTCCCGTGACACCGATGTATCGGCCGATCTCTGATGCGCTGCGCTTGAACACCAATGCCGTCATGGCCGGCGCACGAAAACCCGACGCGGCGCTGGATGAAATCGAGCATCGTATTAAGCGGGCTTTGAGGTAAGCACGATGAACGATCATCAGATACCTACTCCCCAACGTTCGCTGTTTGATCGGCTCGCCGATATGAATGAGACCACACTCGCGGTTTTGTTGTTGGCGCCGGCATTTATCTTTATCTCCATCATTGTCGTGTACCCGGTCGCGACATTGGTCTGGAATAGCTTCAACGACGTTCGACTGCTCACCGGCGCGCCGTCGCGTTGGGTGGGTCTGGAAAACTACCTCCTGCTGCTGGCGGATGCGCAGTTCTGGCGGGCGACCAAAAACACCATGATCATTGTGCTGGTGACGGTACCCGGTTCTCTAGTCGTCGGTCTGGGCTTGGCACTGCTGGCGAACATGCCGTTCAAATGGCGTGGACCGATTCGATTGTCGTTGCTGCTGCCGTGGGCCACACCGCTGGCCTTCGTCGGCCTGATCTTCGCTTGGTTTTTCCACAGCGAGTACGGCGTGTTCAACGATTTGTTCCAACGCGTGGGACTCGCTCCACAAATTTGGTTTAACTCACCGACCTTAACCATGATGGCGATTTGTATCGCCACCATCTGGAAAACATCGTCCTTTATGGCGCTTATCTTGCTGGCGGGATTGCAGACGATTCCGAAGTCGCTCTACGAAGCGGCAGACGTCGACGGCGCGAGCAAATGGCGGCAATTCACCGACATCACGCTGCCATTGTTAGTACCTTCCATGTTGGTTGCGCTGATCTTCCGCACCCTCACGGCGATTCAGTCCTTTGATATCCCGTACAGCATGCCCGGCCCAGGTGAAGAAACACAAACGCTGGCAATGTACATCCACATGAACGCGGTCGATTATCTCGATCTCGGTTATAGCTCGGCACTGGCGGTAGTGATGTTTGGGTTGTCGATGGCCACGACATTTATCTATTTGCGCTACGTGAAAGCGGACGGCAAATGAGCGCGACGATGAGCGACACATCGGGTGGCGGTATGTTCACTGGCAAACGGCTGCGCTGGCTCGCCGCGGGCATCGTGCTTCTCAACGGGTTCTTCCCGGCAATGTGGATTTTGGCGACAGCCTTTAAGTCAGAGATCGAACTGACGGCAAAACCCATCACTTGGATTCCACATTCACCAACCTTGAACAATTTCATCGCCGCGTTTCGTGATCAACCATTGCCCCACTACTTGCTCAATAGCGCCATCGTTGCGTTATCCGCGATGGCGCTTTCATTGTTCATTAGTGCGCTGGCGGCATATGCAATTGCGCGGCTCAACCTCAAGTACCGCGGCGCAATTCTGACCTCGATCATCGCCGTCTCCATGTTCCCGCTCGTGACATTGATGGTGCCGCTGTTCGAGATCATGCGCGGCCTCGGCTTGCTCAACAGTTATTGGGCGCTGGTGCTGCCATACACCGTGTTGAACTTGCCGATCTGCACACTTATTCTGGTGAGTTTCTTCCAAGACATCCCGCGGGACCTTGAAAATGCGGCGATGATAGATGGATGTACCCGACTCGGTGCGTTGTGGCGTATTGTTGTGCCGCTCGCCGCGCCCGGCGTGTTTACCGCGGGTATCCTCGCCTTCGTCAATGCATGGGACGAATTTCTGTTGGCGTTATCGTTTAACTCCGCCGCCGCATACCGCACGTTGCCGGTTGGCATTCAGATGTATCAAGGTGAATTCTCGTTCCCTTGGCCGACGATCTCGGCCGCGCTGGTGATTGCGATGATCCCCGTGGTGGTGGTGATATTGATTTTCCAAGAGCGGGTGGTTAGTGGATTGACCTCCGGCGGCGTGAAAGGATAGCCAGTCAACGTGCTCCCCGCCCTGCCACAAACAGTAAGGGTTGTCGCCCCGGCGCAGGCCGGGGACCAATTTTGCTCAGAGGCTGGCAAGACCTAACTTGGATCCCGGCCTCCGCCGGGATGACAATAGTGAGGGAAGCGATTCAGCAGATGAATTTAAAACACAACCACCAGAGCGCATTTCCAAGCAAAAATGCTTGGAAACGCCCGTCAATATTAGAGTT
>JBIIYQ010000059.1:0-18454 GCA_044346745.1 Usitatibacteraceae bacterium
GGCAAACTTTGTGGGGATGTGGATTATGCGGAGGCACTACCCGTGGCGTCCGCCATTACCCCGGTGCCGGGCGGCGTCGGCCCGATGACCATCACCATGCTGCTCGGCAATACGCTAAAGGCCGCTGAACGCGCCGTCGGCATTACGGGTGCCGCGACGCATCAGGAGACGCGGCTTGCGTAACTATTTTGTTCCCTGCCAGTCGTCTGCCGGAGGTCATCGCGTGCATGTCACTGAATGGGGGGACGCCAAGAATCCGGATGTGTTGATGTGTGTGCATGGGCTGACACGTTGTGGTCGCGACTTTGATGTGATTGCAGAGGCGCTTGCCGATCGTTACCGGGTGGTGTGCCCTGACGTGGTCGGCCGTGGTGAATCCGACTGGCTGGTCAACAAAGCCGACTACAACTATCCGCAATACGTTTCCGATATGGTGCGGGTGATTGCCAAGACTGGGCAGAAATCGGTGCACTGGCTTGGCACATCGATGGGCGGAATCATCGGCATGTTGCTCGCCGCCCAGTCGCCGACACCCATCACACGCATGGTGCTTAACGATATGGGATCATTCATTCCCAAACAATCACTGGCGCGCATCGGCATGTACGTGGGCGTGAGCCCGCTGTTTCGTACTGTGGATGAGGTGGTACAGGCGGTGCGTGTGGTGAGTCCCTTCGGTCCTCTTACCGAACACCAGTGGTACGCCTTGACCCTGCCGCTGATCAAAAAAACAAACGCCGGTATGTGGCAATTCCGTTACGACCCAGCGATCGGCGATAGTTTTCGGCAGCAACCGGTCGAGGATGTTGATCTGTCGGAATTCTGGAATGCGGTGCAGTGCCCGGTACTGTTGACGCGTGGTGCGGAGTCCGACCTGTTGTTGGAGTCGACCTTTGATGAGATGTGTACCAAGCCAAACGTGACCGGCGTTACGATCCCTGCAACCGGACACGCGCCGATGTTCCAAGATGCGACCTCGATTGCCGTGGTGCGGGAGTTTTTACTTCGAGGGTAGCGTCAACGCGTTACACCGCCGCCGCATAGCAATCATGCCAGCAACGGAAATGCCAACGGACGCGCGAGGCATTGTTCGACCCAACGTGCGGTGTCTATCAGGCGTTGATCGTCTCCCCAGCGTTGGACGAGTTGAATACCGAGCGGCAGTCCATTCGCTGAAGTGCCCGCGGGCGGCGTGATGGCAGGACCGCCCAGCACACTGAACGGAATGCAAAACACTGCGTCGCCTGTGTCCGCCAAACCCGCTGGTGCCCGGCCGCGTGCCGGTGCGGTCAATGCGGCATCAAAGGGTGCCAGCAACTCGTGAAACTGCTGCACGAGTGATTGTTGCGCAGCCTTCGCTTTTTGGTACTCAGCAGCCGATCGCGCGTTGCCACGGCGTACCAATTCCAAGATGTGGTCGCTGACACGTGGTGGATGCTCATTCAGAAAACGCCCGTTTACTTCCGCACCTTCGACGTCACACAGCATCGCGGCGATATCCCAGATAGCATCAAAACTCTTAGGCAGTTCGAGCAAGGTGACGTTGGCACCTTGTTTGGTCAAAAGCGTCGCCGTGTCGCTGACTAACTGTTGTTGCTCAGCGCTGGCACGGTCCCATCGCGAGGTGTACAAGAGCGCAATTTGCCGTGGCCGTTGGTCCGGAGGTGTTTCCCAATCAGCAAGTGCAGGCGGCACGTTGCTGCCGGAGTTGTCTGCCCACAGACATGCGCTGAGCAACGCGGCATCGGCAACAGATCTAGTAAAAACGCCAACGTGATCGAGGCTCTCTGAGAACGGGTAGATGCCGGTGCGTAGGATTGCGCCAAAGCTGGGTTTGTACCCAACAACACCACAGAACGCCGCCGGTCGAATGACCGAACCAAACGTCTGCGTGCCAAGCGCGGCGGGCACACAACCCGCAGCGACTGCGGCGGCCGAACCACTCGAAGAGCCGCCGGGAGTATGGTCAAGATGCCATGGGTTACGCGTCTTGCCGGGCGAGCGCCAGGCGAATTCGGTAGTCACGGTCTTGCCAAACATGATGGCTGACTCGGCGGCGAGTTTATCGACAACCCAAGCTGAGGTCTCTGGAATGTGGCCACTAAATGGACCAGTAAGCGCAGCCGAGCCCATTTCGGTCGCCACACCTTTGGTGGCCATGATGTCCTTGATGCCGATCGGCATGTTGGCGAGCCGACCGTTTGCGGTGGCAATGTGTGGTTTGATTTGCGCACGCACGCGATCTGCGTCGAAATTTGCAAATGCACCAACGCGATCTTCAATCGATGTTGCGCGTCGAATACAGCTTTCGACGTAATCGCCTACAGTGAAACGTCCCTCTGCCACAGCGGCCATGGCGTCAATCAGACCCAGCCGGTAGAGATCTGCTGAACTGTGGGAAAGGGACTGACTCAACGTCTATTTGCCGCGCAGGCGACGGCCGTGTTGCTCAGTTTCACGTTCAAGGTGTCGCTCGATGCGCTCGGCCTCGGCATCAGCTTCGCGGAACATCATCGGGAACGGACCTTTTAAATGCGCCCACTCGCGGTGCTGAAAATGGCTGCGCATCTGGATCATTAGTGGCAAGTCGCGCATGCCGCGTAGTTCAAGCATGTGTGAGCCCATCAACTCACGCATGCGGTTTTCGCAGGCAATTTGCAGCTGTCGTAGTCCGCGAATTTCATTTTGCCGCGTTACCGCTTCACCGCGGATGTCGAGTACCCCCAGCTGTACCACGTCACGCATGCGCCCGGCTTGCCGTACTTTCACCATCCGGTACTTGCATTCGAGTTCAAGCGCGGCGATCTGCTCGGTTACCGAGAGAATGGGTTTGGAGTTGGGGGAGGGTTTGTCGGATTCGGTTGTCACGCGGCAATTATTAGCGATGCGGGCGGCTTTGGCGAGGGGTATGATGTCGCCATCTCACGGGTACTTCCAAGCAAAAATGGCTGGAAGTGCCCGTCAGATGGCGGGTTGTCTTTCCGTGTGTTGATGCTGTAGATCGCGGCATTTCAACATCAGTGGGCGCAGCGTGGCTGCGACTGGCAAAATAGCGCCTCACCGAAACAATTGATGGAAAGCGGCAAATGGCACAGTACGTATACACGATGAATCGCGTCGGCAAGATTGTTCCGCCGAAGCGCCAAATCCTCAAAGACATCTCGCTGTCGTTTTTCCCCGGCGCCAAAATCGGCGTGCTGGGCTTAAACGGCGCGGGCAAATCGACCCTGCTCAAGATCATGGCGGGGGTGGACAAGGAAATCGAGGGCGAAGCCGTACCCATGCCGGGCATCAAGATTGGTTACCTGATGCAGGAGCCACTGATGAATCCCGACCAAACCGTGCGCGAAGCCGTTGAGGCGGGTTTAGGTGGCGTGTTAGCGGCAAAGAAGCGCCTCGATGAGGTCTATGTGGCCTACGCGGAAGAGGGCGCGGATTTTGACGCGCTCGCCGAAGAACAGGCGAAGTTGGAAGCGATCATCGCCGCCGGCGATGGTGACTCGTCGGAGGCGCAGATGGAAATTGCCGCCGACGCACTGCGTATCCCGCCGTGGGACGCGGTGGTCGGCAAGTTGTCAGGAGGTGAGAAACGCCGCGTGGCGCTCTGCCAATTGCTTCTTTCCAAGCCGGATATGTTGCTGCTGGATGAGCCAACCAACCACCTCGATGCGGAAAGTGTCGATTGGCTTGAACAATTCCTTGCACGTTTTCCCGGCACCGTCGTCGCAGTCACCCACGATCGCTACTTCTTGGATAACGCCGCCGAATGGATTTTGGAACTTGACCGTGGATCGGGCATTCCTTGGAAGGGTAACTATTCCAGCTGGCTGGATCAAAAGACCGATCGCCTGCAAAAAGAAGAATCGTCGGAGTCGGCGCGCCAGCGCAACCTGAAGAAAGAGCTTGAGTGGGTGCGGCAGAACCCGAAAGGGCGTCAGGCAAAATCCAAAGCGCGTATGACGCGTTTTGAGGAGCTGTCGAGTTACGAGTACCAACGTCGCAACGAAACCAGCGAGATCTTCATTCCAGTGGCAGAACGCTTGGGTAACGAGGTGATCGAGTTCACCAACGTCACCAAATCATTCGGTGATCGGGTGTTGATCGACAACCTGTCGATGAAAATTCCACCGGGTGCAATCGTCGGTGTGATTGGTCCGAACGGTGCCGGTAAATCAACGCTGTTCAAGCTGATTCGCGGCACCGAGACGCCCGATTCGGGAGAGATCAAGATCGGCCCGACGGTGAATCTGGCGTTTGTGGATCAATCGCGTGACGCGCTCGAAGGCGAAAAAAACGTGTGGGAGGCGGTTTCCGGGGGCTCGGACATCTTGCAGGTCGGCAAATTTGAAATGCAGTCCCGCGCCTACATCGGCCGCTTTAACTTCAAGGGTGGCGACCAGCAAAAACTTGTGGGAAAACTCTCCGGGGGTGAGCGTGGCCGTCTGCATCTGGCGATTACGCTCCTCAAGGGCGGCAACGTCCTGCTACTGGACGAGCCGTCCAACGATTTGGACGTCGAGACGCTGCGCGCGCTGGAAGATGCGCTGCAAGAGTTTGCCGGTACTGTCATGGTCATCTCGCACGATCGCTGGTTCCTCGACCGTTTAGCCACACACATCCTGGCCTGCGAGGGGGATTCGCAGTGGGTGTTCTACAACGGTAACTACAACGAGTACGAAGCCGATAAGAAGCGCCGCCTGGGTGAAGAAGCCGCGCGGCCGAAGCGGGTACGTTTTAAGGCGCTGAAGTAACGTCTTAAACCGCACAAAACAAAAAGAGCGCCTCGCGCTCTTTTTGTTTCCAACGGTGTAACGGTTTAGACGCTTAATTATTTAGCTGGTGTTGCGTCTTTTTTGGCTTTCTTAGTTTTTTTCTTGGCTTTCTTTGGCTTGTCAGCCGGGGCTGCGTCAGCTTTGGCGGGTGCCTTGTCTGCTTTGGCCGGTGCGTCAACTTTTGCAGACGCTGCAGGTGCAGCTGCGGGCGCCGCTTTTGCCTGTGCTGCGGTAGGTGCTGGTGTCTGGGCGTTAACGATCACTGGTGCGCCGAAGGAAATCACGGCGCCAGTTGCCAATGCGAACAAGATCTTTGAGGTGCTGATCAGTTTCATTTTCAATTTTCCTTTATAAAAAAATAGTCCTGCTAGAGCACTTCTGCCGCTGATTTGACTCGCGAGGCCTGTGTGGCTTTACGACGGCGACCTATTTGTTTGATGCTTACCGCTGCTCCAGTGAGCGCTTAACGTACCAGCGCCCACTTGGTTTACACGCGGTGGTGACACTTCAGGGAATTTTCCCCGGTACGTAGACCCATCCTGACATCAAACGCCTTGCACTGCGACTCATAACGGCCTTGGTCACGCGCCATCCGCCACTGGCGTCGCTGGCCTCTGCGCTGATCGCCAAGGTGCCTGATGTATGGCCAATTCTCACTGGTCTTAGCAGGTCGTGGGAGCCAACGATGCGGTGCACCAGGGTGCCGGGAAAGGCTGCGGCGACGGCGAGCGCAATGGCACCGGAGCCGGGCAGGGCATGGTGCAATGTTTGCAGTGAAACCATGCGAGCAAGTACGTCGACATGGTCACTTGTGATCGTTCGGCCGTTCGATGCCGTGTATTCGGTGGGTTCAGCGATAAACGCAAGCTTGGGGCGCTGTGGGTGCAGCGTCGTGGCTTCCTCGGGAGACTGTGCAATACCCATGGCGACAGCGGCGGCGGCGCGGATCGATTCCATTCGAGCAAGCAGCGCCGCATCGTTATCTATCGCCTCTTTGGTTTCGGTGGCGGTAAGGCCCAACGCTTCGGCGAGAACAAACACAGTGGGGTTACCGGCGTCTACCAAGGTCACTTCGATGGTGTCTCCCGGCGCAATGGTAAGCAGATCGTGTGGATTACCGGTGGGAAACAGCCCGCTATGCGACATATTCTCCGGGGCGATGAGATCCTCCGCAGCAGGATCAAGGAACTCCATCCGAATCTGCGCTGCCGGAAAGGCCACGCCGTCGTCCACAAAATCGCCCTCTTCGACAACCTCGCCGCCGTGCATTGGCACATGCACGACGATTTTTTTTCCAATCGCAGCCTGCCACATGCGTACCGTTGCGATGCCCTCGGCAGGCGCATCACACAAGTCCTCGCTGATGGCAAACGGACCAACGGCCGCCGCCAGATTGGCGAAGTTGCCTGACCAGTCAATAGTCGGTGTATCGACTGCCACCTGGCCGCAAATAAAGTCAACATCGCAGTCGTCGCGATACGACTTTGAAACCAATACCACGCGGTTGGTTGTCGAACTGGCGTCACCGAGCCCGTCTATTTGTTTGCCGTAGGGGTCGGGGCTACCAAGTGAGCGCATGATGAGGAGGTCGCGTTTGCGGCTGTCAGCGGGCAAATCGTCCGCTTTGAAGAACATCCCTTTGCTGGTGCCGCCGCGCATGTACACGGCGGGGATCTTATGTTGCCTCATCCTCTGCGTGGCCTCATGAAGTGCCGATGCGTCGCGGCGACGTCCGGCCTGCCTCGGAACAAGACGGATTGTGCGCACAAACGGGGATACGACGGCCGCCACCAGGGCTGCCGAATGCACAAAAACTCAGGGACATGCGTGACCTCTCCTCGTAGGTTTCTGTCGCCCAATCTCAATCCAAGCGGTCGGAGGGCATTTTATTTGGAAAAGCGTGAAACACTAAAGCTAGCGCAGCGGATTCTCGCCCCAGTATCGCCGAGTCGTCAACTGCGCGTGACACTATTTTTACTGATTTTCGCGGTTGTTCCCGAATGGCAATCAAATTACTTTGTTGGCGTGGGCTACCCACGCATCTGGCGGCGCAGCAAATGAGTCCGGGTCGGCGGTCGCCCAGAAGTCCCTGAACAACACGTGAGTGGACGAGCCTTTGGGTTGTTCGCCGACTAATTCGCCCGACTTGGCCCATAGGTGCAGTGCAGCAAGTGAGCGTACTTCCGTCGACGACATGCGCCGAATAACGTGTTCCGGCCCCAGCTCCGACGGGTGATTTAGCCCGGCTGCTGCCAATAGCTCCTTAAGCGCGTGCAGAGTGTTCTGATGAAACTGAAACACCCGCTCCGCCTTGTCCGGAACCACCAGCGCGCGCATGCGGTTGGGGTCTTGGGTGGTAACACCAGTCGGGCAATGTCCGGTATGGCACGTTTGGGCTTGCAGACAACCGAGCGCAAACATAAAGCCGCGTGCGGAGTTGCACCAGTCCGCGCCCATCGCCAAGGTGCGCGCGATGTCGAAGGCGGTGACGATCTTGCCGGAGGCACCAACCGAAATTTGGTCGCGCACACCGATGCCGACCAACGTGTTGTGTACCAGCATCAGTGCTTCACGCAGCGGTGTACCCACATGGTCAGTGAATTCGAGTGGTGCCGCGCCGGTGCCACCTTCACCGCCGTCAACCACAATGAAGTTCGGCACGATGCCGGTGACCAGTATTGCATTGGCAATGGCAAACCATTCCCACGGGTGGCCGACGGCCAATTTGATGCCGACCGGTTTGCCGCCTGACAACTCGCGCAACTTCACCACAAACTGCAGCAACTCACGTGGTGTCGAAAAAGCGGAATGTTTGGCAGGAGAGACACAATCCACACCGATGGGCACACCACGCGCCTCAGCAATTTCGGGCGTCACCTTTGCACCCGGCAACACACCGCCGTGCCCGGGCTTGGCACCCTGTGAGAGTTTGATTTCGATCATCTTCACTTGATCGGATGCGGCATTGGCGCGAAATTTTTCCGCATTGAACGTACCGTCGTCGTTACGACAGCCGAAGTAACCCGAGCCGATTTCCCAAACGAGGTCGCCCCCTCCGGCGCGATGATAGCGAGATACCGAGCCCTCACCGGTGTCGTGGTAGAAGCCACCGCGTTTGGCACCTTCGTTGAGCGCCAAGATGGCGTTTGCCGACAGTGCACCAAAACTCATGGCGGAAATATTGAATACCGACGCGGAATAGGGCTTTGAACAAGCAGCATTTCCAATGGTGATGCGAAAGTCGTGGTCGCCGATATTCGTCGGCGCGATGGAATGATTCATCCACTCGTAATTAGGCGCGTACACATCGGCTTGGGTACCAAAGGGGCGCTTGTCAGAAACACCTTTGGCGCGTTGGTAGATGATGGCGCGTTGCGCCCGGGAGAAGGGCAATTCTTCGCTGTCCGACTCGATGAAGTACTGGCGGATCTCCGGTCGGATGAATTCGAAGAAAAATCGAAAGTGCGCCAGCACGGGATAGTTGCGACGGATCGCATGCCGGGTCTGAGAGTAGTCGATGAACCCAACCAACGTGAGGAGTGCCGCTGCGGAGGCGGGCCACCACCACAACGGATGTAACGGCGTCATTGCGACGGTCGCTAAACAAACGATTCCGCAAATAGCCCAGGCCCAGTAGCGCTGCGGCACGATGTTGTCGATTGTTGTGCTCATGTTGTTTCTCCCTTGACGCACTCCACCAAACGGCAAAGGGAAGAGAAACGTAGAGCAACGGGTAAACGCGCCCGATTATTCGTGCCAAGAGTGGCCGTTGCGCTCCGTCAACGCGATGGCGGCACTAGGCCCCCAACTGCCGGCGGTGTACGGCTTGGCCGCATACCCGGTGCTCTTCCAGCCGTCGATGATGCCGTCGATCCACTTCCACGCCGCTTCGACCTCGTCACGACGCACAAACAGCGCCGAGTTGTTGCGCAGCACATCAAGCAGCATCCGCTCGTAGGCGATACGGCGGCGCGAATGGCCGAACGTTTCACCCACTGAAAGATTGAGCGGCACCTGCGCGAGTTTGACTTCATTCATGCCTGGTTTTTTGTGCATGAGGGTGAGTGTGATCATCTCTTCAGGTTGCAGTTGGATGAGCAGTGCGTTGGGCGAGAGGGTGGCGCCAATGTCTGCAAAAATATTGAACGGCGCGGGTTTGAATTGAATCATGATCTCGCTACAACGTTTGGCCAGGCGTTTGCCGGTGCGCATGTAAAACGGCACACCCGCCCACCGCCAGTTGTCGATGCCCACTTTGAGCGCAACGAAGGTCTCGGTGTCACTCGCCGCCGTCGCCCCTTTTTCATCCAGATAACCAACTGCCGCCTCACCGGCGCTATAACCCGCCGCGTATTGTCCGCGCACGGTTTGGGTTTCAACATCGGTACCGCGAATCGGATGCAGCGACCACAGCACTTTCACCTTTTCGTTACGTACAGCAGACGGTGTGAACCCCGCGGGAGGCTCCATTGCCACTAAGCACAACAGTTGCAGCATGTGGCTTTGCACCATGTCACGCAACGCGCCGGTGCCATCGTAGAACCCCCAGCGTCCCTCAACGCCGACCGCTTCGGCTACCGTAATCTGCACCTGCTCGATCGCATTCGCGTTCCATAGCGGCTCGAAGATCGCATTGGCGAATCGCAGCGCCAACAAATTCTGCACCGCCTCTTTGCCGAGATAGTGATCGATGCGAAACACCTGATGTTCTTCAAAGGCGGCGCCGATGGCTTCATTGACCTCGTGTGCCGTTTTCGAATTCGTGCCAATGGGTTTCTCAACCGTGATGCGGGAGTGTGGGTCAATCAAGCCCGCGTCGCGTAACGCGAGGCAGATCGGCCCAAACAATTGGGGGCCGGTGGAGAGGTAATAAATCACGCCGCCTTCACCTTGGTGTAGCGCACCCTTTATGGAATCCAGTCCACCCGCAGTTTGAATATCAACCGTTACATAACGAATACGTGCGGCAAAGGCGGCGAACTTAGCTTCATCGAACAGGCTTGCAATTGCGGAGGAGCAAATGGCGTCGCGCACTTTCTGCCGGAACACATCATCGGTTTGTTTAGATGTCGCCGCACCAATCAACTGAAACCCTTTGGGCAACAAGCCATCGGTGTCCAGGGCGTACAGCGACGGCCACAACATCCGTTTGGCAAGATCACCCGTTGCACCAAACAATACCAAGGCACGGCAGTCTGGAGTGGTTGCAGCTGGAGTCGCGGTCATGGTGCGGTGTCCGGTCAGTAAGTGTTGCTGGCGTGCAGCGAGAGAAGTGTGAGTTTAGAGGCTCTACGGCGAAGTGGTGGCCGGGTTCGTGTTAACAGAGCGCAGCGCGGAAGCGGCGACTGCGCGCAGTCGGATCGCGTCCCAGTCGCCGGTGTTCACAAGGTTAGCCGGAGCGAGCCATGAGCCACCTACACAAGCCACGTTGGGCAACTTAAGGTATTCGGGTGCGGAGGCCGCATCGACGCCGCCGGTGGGGCAAAACTGAATGCTAGGGAACGGGCCGCCGAGTGCTTTTAACATCTCAACACCACCGGCCTGTTTGGCAGGGAAGAGTTTTACTGCGTGGAAACCTGCCTGCATTGCGCGCATAAGATCTGATGGCGTCATACAACCAGGCAGAAACGGGAAGTTCTGGCTCGCGACATGAGCCAGCAACGTATCGGTGCTGCCGGGGCTGACACCGAACACCGCACCGGCAGCCACGGCCGCATCAAAGTCAGCGACGCTCACAATGGTGCCAACGCCCACGACGGCCTCAGGCACGTCTTGGCGGATGGCGCGGACACTATCGAGTGCCGCGGCCGTACGCATGGTGACCTCAAGCACCCGAATGCCGCCCGCAACTAAGGCGCGTGCCAGTGGAACCGCGTCAGTCACGCGATCCAAAACAATAACCGGCATGACCGGGCTGGAAGTGAGGATTTCACGGATGGTGGCAAGGGCGTGTGTCATAGGGTTTGCTCCTCGGTAGTGGCTCTGTGCGTTGCTTGCTCTGCATTAATGGGAATGACACCAAAGGTTCCGGCACCGTCTTCTGCGGTCAGCGCTGCCGCACGCGAGGCGTAAAAAAGCTCACGCCCAGAGCCGAATTGGTTGGCATCGAGATTCACAGCAGGGATATCGCGATTAGCCCATTCAGCGGCGTCAACTTTCGCTTCCAGCGTTCCAGCTGCAGCGTCCAACCGAATGAGGTCTCCAGTTCGCACTTTGCCAAGTGGACCACCTGCCAGGCACTCCGGTGAAACGTGGATGGCTGCGGGCACCTTGCCGGATGCGCCCGACATGCGGCCATCTGTCACGAGTGCGACGTGGAAGCCTGCGTCTTGCAACGAGCCCAAGGCCGGCGTGAGCTTGTGTAACTCCGGCATGCCGTTGGCGCGCGGACCTTGGAAACGAACGATGGCGACAAAGTCCTTTTGAAGTTCGCCGCGCTTAAAAGCAGCGAGGACATCATCTTGGTCATCAAACACGATTGCAGGCGCCTCAACGACTCGGTGATGCGGCTTGACCGCGGACACCTTGATCACCGACCGCCCGAGATTGCCACGTAATACGCGCAGGCCACCGTCGTTGCTAAACGGCGCCGCTGCAGTCCGAACGACGCTGTCGTCTCCGCTCACGGTAGGCGCCTTTCGGCGGGCAACACGACCGGCTTCGAGAGTGGGCTCCTCGGTGTATCGCGAGAGTCCGGGGCCTGCGACCGTCTTTACATCTTCGTGTAACAACCCGGCTGACAAAAGTTCTCGAATCACAAACCCCGCGCCACCGGCCGCATGAAAGTGGTTCACGTCGGCACTACCGTTGGGGTAGATACGGGCGAGCAATGGCACCACGGCGGACAGTGCGTCAAAGTCGTCCCAGTTAACGATGATGCCTGCGGCGCGCGCAATCGCGATGATGTGGATGGTATGGTTGGTTGAGCCGCCAGTGGCGAGTAGGCCGACGATGGCGTTGACGATGCAACGTTCATCGACGATATCGGCGATCGGCGTGTATTCCGCGCCAAGATGCGTGAGGCCAACAACACGCTTTGCTGCTTCTGCAGTCAGTGCATCCCGCAGCGGGGTGTTGGGCGTGATGAAAGCGGAACCGGGCAAATGCAGCCCCATCACTTCCATGAGCATTTGATTGCTGTTGGCCGTGCCATAGAAGGTACAGGTGCCGGGGCCGTGGTACGCACGACTCTCGGCTTCAAGTAGCCTCGCGCGGTCGATCTTGCCCTCGGCGAACCGCTGACGAATTTTTGCTTTTTCGTCGTTAGAGAGGCCGGTCGTCATCGGCCCGGCTGGCACAAAGATCGTGGGCAGGTGGCCGAATTGCACCGCGCCGATCAAGAGTCCCGGCACAATCTTGTCGCACACACCGAGGCACAACACGCCGTCGAACACGTTGTGCGACAACGCAATTGCCGTGGCTTGGGCGATGATGTCGCGTGAGAACAGGGAGAGCTCCATACCAGCCTGGCCTTGTGTGACGCCATCACACATTGCGGGCACGCCGCCCGCAAATTGTGCGGTCGCACCAGTCTCACGCGCGGCCTGTTTGATGATGTCCGGAAAACGCGCCAGCGGTTGATGCGCGGAGAGCATGTCGTTGTAGGCTGAGACGATGCCGATATTCGGTGCCCGTATTTCGCGCAACACCAGTTTGTCCTTCGGCGCTTCAGCGGCGAAGGCGTGAGCGAGGTTGGTACAGGAGATCCTGCCTCGGGACGGGCCGGCGTGTTTTGCAGCGGCGACGTGCGAGAGGTAACGTGAACGTGTGGGTTCGCTGCGACGCCGAATCTCATCCGTAAGGCGGGCAAGTGTAGGGTGCGGTGTTGAATCGATTCGCATACGGTGACTCCGAGCCGAGGGGTGCCAGACAATAAGTTAGAGGTGGGATTGTAGAAAATCTACAGATTCTCGTCAAGTTTGTTGTAGTTGTCTATAGGGTTGTCGTCATGAGTTGCCTAGGTGGTGGCGACTTGAGCGATGGGTGTTAGGTTACAGTCTGTTGACAATCTACAAATACTCGCCGAACATATCGATATGCCGAAATCATCAAAAAAAGTTATTGGCACCCCCGAACCGCCGGCCGCCTCAACCGCGCTACTGGATCGTATTGAAGCGTTGATCGATACCCTCCGACCCTCAGAACAATTGGTCGGGCGGTTTGTGCTGCGCCATCCTAACTTAGTGATCAGTTTGTCTTTCCCGGAGATTGCTGCCAAGTGTGGGGTAAGCCAACCCACCGTGGCGAGATTTTGTGTGGCAGCAGGGTTCACCGGTTACCGCGACTTCAAGTTACGGTTGGCACAAAGCCTCGCCAATGGTGTGCCGTTTGTCCACCACGATGTCGGTATGCAGGATTCGATGGCGGATGTTGGTGCCAAAGTGTTCGATCGCGGAATCGCCGCGTTGGTGAGTGTACGCAACCACCTCGACCCCGAGGCTCTGACACGCGCCACCAAGTTACTCGCAGAAGCGAGTCGTATCGAGTTTTACGGCCTTGGTAACTCGGGTATCGTGGCGATGGACGCCCAGCACAAATTTTTTCGGCTCGGAGTTCCGGCGGTCGCTTATTCCGACCCCCATATACACGCGATGGCCGCCTCACTCTTGGGCAAGCAACACGTGGTGGTGGCGATCTCGGGTACCGGGCGGACACGGGAATTGATTCGAAGTGTCGCGATCGCGCGTGATGCCGGGGCTGCGGTGATCGCGATTACCGCGAGCGGCTCGCCGTTGGCGAAATTGGCGACGGTCGCGTTGTTTGCCGATGTTCGCGAGGATCTCGATGTGTATGCGCCGATGACCTCCCGAATCGTGCATCTGGTGCTTATCGATGTCTTGTCCGTTGGCGTTGCGATTGCGCGCGGGCCTGCGCTTGCGAAGAAGTTAAAGCGCGCCAAAGAAGTGATCGCGGATCGCCGCATCGATGATACTTAGCGGGTAAGTTCGCCGTGCTACTTTTTTTGAACGCCGTGTCCGATAAAGTAGGGCGAAGTCTGCAAAACTATTTCATTCCTTGTCGTGGTCGATCGCCGGTAAACTAGGATTTGCGTTTTTCTTTGCTGCCATCGTACCGATTTTCCTTACTGCCTGCTATGGCATGCAGTGGGCAATCGCACGTTAGCGTGAATGAACGGTAGGCGCTGTCCGAGCTAGCCGACGTTACGGCGATTCACATTGAGCAATCGCTTATTTCTGTAGGTCGCACCCTGAAGCTGGCGCAGCAACCTTCTACGGATGCGTTGTTTGCGCAGACAGCCGCAATACATTCGAAATCTGCGCTGACTGATGCGCAAGAATTATTCGCCCGTCTCGCTGCGAGTAATGACGACATCGAATCGCTGCGGCTTGTCGATGCTGCGGGACGTGTGGCGCTGGCAAACAAACGGGACGACATTAGCTTGGGCACGACTACTCCGGCTGGCGGATTTGGACTTATCCTTTCGAACCCGGTGCCGATTGCTAAATGTACACTGATTGGTGTTGCGGTCGCTACCATCAAGCTGAGCGTATTCGAAGCCGCATTGGCGTCGGCTAGAACGAGGCCCTCCGTTACACCGTTTTTTTGGACAACGATGGCGTCAGCGCGTGGCACCCATCAACGGAACTCCACTGCAAGTCGCTGATACTCCTGCGGCCCGAGGCCGCACGTGTGTTGAAAGAGCGGCGTTACGGCAAGGTGACCGCTTCGCACCAAAGGCTAGACTTAGTCTAGCCAGCCCTTGCGCTTGAAGTAGGCAAACGGTACCAACACTGAAATCACCATCAAGGCGATGGCGAACGGGTAACCGTATTGCCAGTTAAGCTCGGGAAACCAGCCCTTGAAGTTCATGCCATACACCGAGGCAATGAGGGTCGGCGGCAGCAGGGCGACGGACGCCACGGAAAAAATCTTGATGATCTTGTTTTGGTTGATGTTGATGAAGCCAACCGTCGCATCCATCAAGAAATTGATTTTGTCGAACAGAAACGCCGTGTGGCCGTCGAGTGAATCGATGTCGCGCAGGATTTGGCGTGCTTCTTCGACCTGATCGCCATCTAGTAGTTTTTGCCGCATCAAAAACGAAACCGCCCGGCGTGTGTCCATCACGTTGCGGCGAATGCGACCGTTCAAGTCCTCTTCCGCCGCCACGCGCGCCAACACTTTGCTGGCTTCGGTATCGGTCATTTTTTCGGTCAGCACCGTCGCTGAAATTTTCTCAAGCTCAGCATACACGCCTTCGAGTGCATCAGCGGAATACTCGGCATCTGTAGCGTACAGGTCGAGCAACACTTCACGGGCATCTTCGATGTATCCGGGACGGGTTCTGGCGCGCATACGCACCAGCCGAAACACCGGCAGGTCTTCCATATGCAAACTAAAGAGGGTGTTGCCCTTGAGAATAAATGCCACTGAGACGTTTCTTGAATCGTCATCGACCTCCAGCAGGAAATCCGAGCGCAGATTTAGCTCGCCCGCATCACCCTCAAAAAAGCGCGCCGATGCTTCGATGTCGGCCATATCGTCGCTGGTTGGTAACTCTAGTTGATACAGGGTACGTATCCATTCGCGCTCGGTCTCCGAAGGCGAGTCGAGATCGATCCAGATCGGGTCCGAATTCTTCAGGTCGTCAAGCGAATCAACTTGTAGCTGATTAAGACGGCGATTGTTGAGGATAAATACGTTGAGCACAGCGCAGGGCTTTCATAAAGTTGCGCGATTGTAGTCGATGCGCCCGACAATGTCTCGCGTGGCGATATGTTTTGGTTAGGGCTGGCCCAAGAAAAAATACAAGATTGAGCCGCGGTCGCGTGCGCGGCCGTAACCAAGGTAGAGGGGCCCGAGTGCGGTATCCGCACCGAGATAGATACCTAACGAGGTGCGAGCTCGTGCCTCATCGGTAGGCTGAAAAGGCTCGCTGATTTTGCCAGCTTCGATTGAAGCCCCAACAAATACACGGCTACCGAGAAGACTTTGCGTCAACGGCAGGCGTTGTGAATAGGTGAGTCGGCCGAAACTCATACGATCCCCCAATAGTTCATTGGGGCGGTAGCCGGAGAGTTGCAGAAAACCACCGAGTGAAAACTGATCAAAAATCGATAACGCATTGTTGTAGGCGCGGCCATATCTGGCCGCCACACCGATGGTATGACGGCCAAATGAGATTTGATCGCTGTAGTTCGCTTCCAATCGCCGATAGTTTTCGGTTGCACCAAGGCCGGTCATGCTGGCCAGATAGTCAACGCTGAGCACCCGACCTTCACGGGGAAAATTCAGGTCATCTTGATTGTCGTAGATGGCACGCAGCCGAACCCCACCCTGTTTGAAGGAGGCGTTGCCAAATAGGGCCGGCGGGCCGATGGCAAGATTAGCCTTGTCGCGACCGCCCACAAGGCCGATGCGGGCGATGGCATTGCGGTTAATGTCCGCGCCGAGGTCGAGGCTATAAGCGGTCGTGGATATGTCGTACTGCGCGATACGTTTGCCATCAATAAACAGATCAACTGGACGACGTGCGATTTCGGCTCCGGGCGAAATATTCACTAAGCTACCGGTACCAAACGGCTGAAAGAAACGCGACGCCAAACGTCGGTCTCGCCCGATTTGGATATCATTACGCCACTCGGCACCGGCTTCGTTAAATTGTGTTTGTTGAGAACGGACAAGCAGGTTAAAACGTCCTTCTCCAACCGTATCTGCGGCTAGTGAGAGGCCGACACGCAAATAGTTTGGACCCCATTGTTTCTCACGTGCGTTGATTCGCAACACCTGCAAGTTGTTGTCATCGAGCAGCGAATAGTTGACACGCTCAAAGTAGCCAGTGCCAAACACGCGCGAGATACCAGCGTCTAGCTTTTTGAAGTTCACCGGGTCACCCGCTTTGATTTCTAGCGTGCGCTTGACTTCGCTGGCGCTGGCGCGCTCAAGCCCCACGACTTGAACGAGATCGATGGTCTCACCCTCGATGACAGGACGACCACGCACTGAGAGCACCGCACCTCGATAACGAGCGTAGGCGACTTCTGACAAACTCAGCGCCGCGAGTTTGGAGCGATGCCCACGGGCGGCGGCTTCACCGATCCTCATTGCGTCTGGACCGCGACTAAAGTCAGTGGCGCTCACCTCATCAAGGGCCGGTGTGATGAGGACATCGGCTGACTTGAGAGACTCAATGGACGCACGCACGTTCTGTTCGGTGAGAATGTTGATCATCTGCAGGGAGACGCCGAGTACCGAGAGCAATTCTTGCCGCTTCAATAAGCCCGAGCCGATATTGACAGCGATGACGATATCGGCGCCCATTTCACGCGCAATATCCACCGGCAAATTACGCGTGAGACCGCCATCCAAGAAGATGCGGTTGTTGAATTCAAAGGGCGCCACCGCACCAGGCACCGACATCGAGGCGCGCATTGCATCGGCAAGGCGGCCATCCTTAAATACATACATCTTGCCGGTTTCCGCGTCAGTGGCAACGGCGCGGAATGGAATCGGCAAGCCATCAAAGTTCACCGCACCAGGTGCAAAACGGGTGATCCTTGAAAACAACTGGTCCAGTTTCTGGCCGGTGATGGCACCCGGCGGCAAACGCACCGAATAGTCCTTGATGCCCATCTCGAGTTTCAGCAGCCGCGCCTGGTCTTCCTCTTTACGCAGAAAGCTGCGGTCCTCGCGCGGGCTGGAATCGGTAAAGACGTCGTTCCAATCGGTCTTGAGCACCAACTCTTCCAGGTCTTTTAACGGCGTCCCCGAAGCATAGGCGGCACCGACCAGCGCACCGATCGAAGTACCGGTGACAATGTCGACGGGGATACGCAGCTCTTCGAGGACCTTGATCACGCCGATGTGCGCCGCACCACGGGCACCGCCACCGGATAAGACGAGGGCGATTTTGGGGCGATTAGTTGGTTGGTTGTCGGCTGCCTGAGGTATCTGCTGGGCGCGTGCGGTTTGCAGGGCATGCATCAAAGCGAACGTCGCAATGACGAGTGAAATTTGTTTCGTTATTCGCATCCGGTCATTCTACCCGCAGCAGCAGACGTGCCAATGGTGCCTCTAGCTTCTGCCCCCCCGCCAAGTCGGGTGGGAACTGCCGCTCAGAATGTCATCGTCAGTACGACGCTTGCTACATAGGTACCGATGGGGCTGTCCTGCCGCGCAGGGATGCGCCCATAGACTGCGTGGGTTGCCGTTTGTATCGGAGCGGTTGCGGTTAATGCGGGCAGTGATGCTGTGACGGTGGTGGAGCCGCCCGTACCGTCACCCCAAACCGATGAGGCATCACGTGCGGAAGTTTTGTATAGGTTGTAGCCGAGCGTCGATGCCCCCTGTAGCATGGTGCGCGTCGAGAAGCTCCCCGGCCCGCTGGATAAGGTGAGTGTATAAGTGACGGTTTCAGCACCAGTTGGCGCTGTGCGTGAACAGCTAACGCTTATGTTTGTCGATGAATCGGTGGGAGACGCGCTTAGCGGATCGTAGTTGCCAAAGTTTAGTGTCGGTGCTGATACCGAGCAGTTTGCGGCGTGGCTGGTGGCTGGATCCAGCAGTAGGCTGGTTCCAATCACGATCACTGACGCTAAGCCTGTTAGTTTTCTAGCTTGCATGTGAAGGTGCCGAGGAAAGGTTGGAGCTCGTCGGAGCGCTTGTATGGCACTTGGATGCTACAACGTTTGCCGTCAACAATGATGCGTATGCGGTTTGTT
>JBIIYQ010000161.1:0-5962 GCA_044346745.1 Usitatibacteraceae bacterium
TCTAGGGTGAGGGGTGAACTCATGGCTGTCTCCTTTGGTTGTCAGAAACGAAAGGGTATCGCTGTTCGCTACCTCACCCCCTTACAATCGCGCCTTGAGATTGTCGGGACTCGTACTTGAATCTGCGATTTGCCTTGGAAACGCCCGTCAATAATGGGGTTTATCCATTCAAATGACGCCAACCCGCCTAAGACTACTTGACGTTAGCCATTACCGCCGCGAAGCGGTCGGTCACCTGCGGCTGTGAGGAAAACTTATCTAGCGTGGCGGTAAATTTTTCGAGCTCAATCAATCGGTCGCCAGGTGTTGGGTGCGTGCTCATGAGTAACGAGATGCCCGATTCCTCCGCCTTCAACGCCGCCAGCATCTGCAACACCGCGACCAGTCCGTATGGGTCGTACCCCGCGCGCGCCGACAGCACCGCACCGATGCGGTCCGCTTCGAATTCGTCGGACTTATCCAGCCCCTTGGCCATGATGTCCATGCCGCTCGAAACGGCGACTTTGATGCCTTCTTTCGCCAGCCCGCTCTTACCGCTACGGTCGGCAGCCTCGGTAAGCCCCATCTTGAGTAAATCCTGCTTGGCGAGCGCTTGAATGGCTTTGACGTGATGGCGTTGCATGACGTGTGCAATCTCATGGCCGATCACGCCAGCCAACTCGGACTCGTTTGTGAGGCGTTTGACCAGTCCGATTGACACAAAGATAGTTCCGCCCGGCACCGCGAACGCATTAATCGTGGGCGTATCCAGCACCGCGAAAGACCACTTAAGATCCGGACGCGACGACTGACTCGCCACCCAGCGGCCGACGCGGTTGACATAGCGCTGTATCGCCGCATCGCCGTGCAGAGGCACCGCGCCGAGGAAATTGGCCGCCATGCCGTCACCAGTCTCCGCCTCATTTGCCTCCGTCATCTCAACAGTAGCATCCTGGGTCTTCTTTAAAACCTCGCTGCCTTTCTTGAGTGTGTCTTGCAGTTTGTTCAGGTTGAAATTAGGGAACTGCGCTTGCGCTATGGGTGCGACAAACAGCGCCCCGGCTGCCAACAGCACAAAAAGTGGAGTGCGATTCAGTTTCATTTGCCACCTCCCGATCCGCCGGCGGCAGGATCATCCACTTTGGTTGGACTAAGACTCGCCGCTTTGGCAAATTGCTCCGCCTCCGACTTGCTGGCGGCAAAAGACTTGGCTGCCGCAAGCGCCTGCGGGTTCGGCGCAGCAGATTTCAACTCTTCCGGCGAGAGGCCGCGTATCCCAACCGTGGCGCTTTGCGCGCGTTGATTGGTTTGCTGGCTACCGCCGAGCATGCGATTGAAACCGGCTAAAAATCCGCCGGATTTACTTTGTGCCGGCGCTTCTTCAAGCGTGACGCCGCCACGCAGATGCATCATGCGTACCCAGCCGGTTTGGGTGTCGGTCTTGACCTTACTCCAAGCGCCCTTGCGTTCGAGCAACTGCACCTTCATTTGTGGCGTGAGCGACTGTAACGATGTCGCCGTGTCATCGGGATTGGTACGCAGCTCCGTCGCCCGGTTAGTGGACAAGGACTCTTGCGCAAATGAAGCACCCGCGTTTAGTCCGTTCAAACCCACCACAATCAAGATGAATGCGATCCTCGCGACAACGCGGCTTGACCTGTTGAATGCTGACGTACTCATCATTGGCTCCGAAAAATCGCGCGCCGGAAAAATCGTTGTTGAGCTAAGTCTAGCGGAAACCGCGAGGCTTGGTACCCCACAAAGATCGCAGCCTGCCGCTCGGGATGCCGCTACGACAAACCGAGGCGATGCCAGATGGTCGTGGTAGCGCCTGCACCATTCATGGTGTAGAAGTGCAGGCCGGTTGCGCCGCCCTCAAGCAACTCTTCACACAGATCAGTCACCACATCCAAACCAAACGCCTTTATCGACGCGGTATCGTCGCCAAAACCTTCCATCTTGCGGCGAATCCAGCGCGGAATCTCTGCGCCACAAGCGTCGGAAAAACGCGCGAGCTGCGAGAAACTACTGATCGGCATCACACCCGGAACGATCGGCACATCAATTCCCATCGCCCGCACTTCATCCACAAAATGAAAGTACGCCTCAGGATTGTAGAAATACTGGGTGATGGCCGATGTGGCACCGGCTTCCACCTTTTTCTTAAAGTTTTTTAAGTCTTCCTGCGCAGTACGTGATTGCGGATGGTACTCGGGATACGCCGCTACTTCGATGTGGAAGTGGTCGCCTGTTTCAGCACGTACAAAAGCGACGAGATCACTTGCGTGTCTGAACTCACCTGCCATTGCCATACCGGAGGGTAAATCGCCGCGAAGCGCGACCATGTGGCGAATACCAGCATCTTTATATGCGTGCACGATGGTACGAATACTCTCGACCGTCGAGCCGATGCAAGACAAGTGCGGCGCGGCGTTGTGGCCCATTGCACGGATATCGTTGACAGTCTTCAACGTACCTTCTTGGGTCGACCCCCCCGCCCCAAAAGTCACGGAGAAAAACGCCGGCTTGAGCTGCCCTAGTTGCGTGACGGTCTCGCGCAACTTCACAGCCCCTTCGGCAGATTTCGGTGGGAACAATTCAAACGAAAAATTACGGGAAGTGGATTCGATTAACTTTTGGGTCACGTGAGCGCTTTCCTCATGTCTTGAAGAATATCCAGGACGTATTGTTGGTCTTGTTGAAAAAAAATATCGGAGCCTAATCCTTCGGAAGAAGTCGGTCGTGCGGATAGCAGTTCATCTTTATCCGATGGCGTCACCAAGTACCCCCTCAGCGGGATCGATAACTGGAGCAATTTCAATTCGCGCAGCGCATCCAGTTTTTCGCCGGGCCATTTACGCGCGATTCCCTTCGGCTCAACAAACGCGAGAACCTGCAAATTGTCTCGGGTCATCCACAGCATGAAGTCAGGAAAAAATCCGCTTGCACGAAAAAAACCCACGCCGCGGTGCGGCAGGTTGCGGAGCAAATAAATGGAGACATCCTCAAACCATGGCGCGTGGCAGTGTTCTTGCCAAGTTCGGCGCAAGTCCCACACAAAGCGCGCCTCACTTTCTTCCAGCAACGGTGGCGTTGCGCGGAAACCGATTGAGCCCGCCGACTCAAAATCGAAGCCCAGTTGATCGCCCTTGATCACAACGGGTCGTGAAACCAGTAGCGGCGCGTATAAGTGCTGTGGCGCATAAAGTCTGGGCAGCGGAAGTGACAGATCATCATTCGGCATCGCGTACGCGGCGCTGGCCAGCACTTTCTCTACCGCCGCCACAACATCTCCCAAGCCAATGTCCTGCTCGAGTAGCTTGCGAATGGCATCAAGTGTGGCAGCGGGAACACGATTGCCGACTTCGCGAGTCAACGTCTCAATTGCGGATTTGGCCACCTCATTCGCCGCTTCAATTTCGAGCAAATAGACCCGTCGCTGTCCATTGGCATCGTCGACGAGCGGAAAGTTAGCGTCGTTACTGTCCAGCAACGTCGGCTTTAGCTTTGAGGCGTAAAACGCACGCGCTTGTCGCCGATATTGTGACGACATTGCCTCTTCAATAGCGACCGATAGGACGTCTCTCCAGCGCAGGCGACCGATGTGACCGGCAAAATAATCAACCGGCGCTTCGACGGATACCCGCTCGTTGGCGTACCGGGCCAGTTCGCCAACGGCAACCTCCATGTTCCACCAGCCGTTGCGGCGCTTCGCCTCTTGTGCCGCAAGCCGAATCGCTTCGATATCCGCAGGTGTCGCAGGCAGTTGATGTTGAGTGAGTGCCTCCACACGCACTGTTTGTGCGCTACCGACACCGGACGTCAGCGACAGGCTTGCCTCAATCTTGGTGAAATATGCCTCCGCATCACTGGCAATGAAGGCAACGGGGACAACGGCGAAATTCCCGTCACTTGCGAGCGTCATGAGATTTTTCGCTTGCCAATCTGCGGCCACCGTCACCGGCGCTTCGATGATGGTGCGGCGCGCACCTTCGCGCTCAAGGGATTCTAAAAACCGCTGCATGTAATCCGCCTTGATGCCGAACACCATCAAGCGCTCCAACAAAGGCAAATGCTCTGGCACATCGTCAAGCGTGTCGAGCCCGGAGCGTTTCAGGTCACCGCGTTTTCCCAGCAGCCGCACTCCTCGGCCGAACATCTGCACAATCTGGCTACCCTCAGACTTACCTACATTCACCAGCCCCATTGCGGCAACACGCCAGGACGACCAGCCTTCGATAAACCGCTTGGCACCGATCAGCACCTTGATATTCGGCGAACGATCTATCGCCGCGAACAACGAACTGGTGAGCTTGTCCTCACCGCCGTCATCACAGCCAAGCGCGAGCAGTGCCTCATGAACCTTCCTCGCGTCGCCAACGTTGATGACGCCGAAGTAGCGATCATCGCTGGCACCCGCCGCACGCAGGCCGACCTCGTTTTCGTTGACGCGCGTCGCAATCAATTGGCCACTGCCACCGAAGAGTTTTTGTGCAAGCGCTATCGCCGTCGCGTTACCCGATTCGTTTAGCGCTCGCAAATAGCTGAAATCAAGCGGATCACCATTGAGCGTTTGCTGTATACCGCTGATGGAGAGCACCTTGTCCGCCAAGCCTGCGAACCAAGTTGGCTCTGCCGCAACACGCGCGAGAAACGTAACCACCGTCGCCACATCCGAACCATCGGTGGCAACTTTGCTGCCGAGGAATACGGCAAGAGGCGCTTCCAGCCGCCATTGCCGGGCGACGTGCGTGTTTGCGTCATACCAATGCGTTTGTTGGTAGAAAGCAAGCAAACCTGCCGCCAGCACTAAATCGGTCGTTGCTTGGGAATCGGCGTGTGCACCGGTTTGGGCATTCAGCACCCGGAAGTCTTTGCCATAGCCGTCTTTCCAGAAGCGACCATACGCAAACTCAATGATCGCCGCCTTGGCATATGCATCACTCAAGCTCGCATCTAGTGCCGCCATTTGCGCGAAGGTGGCGGAGTACTCAAACGTAAAGCCCGGCTTGATGGAAAAACGATCATCGCCGCCGGCCAGCGCCTCGCGAATGGCCCGCCAAGCCTTCTCCGTGGAGTCGTCGCCCTTGGTACCTTTATGACCCTCATCAACCAACAACAAATTCGGGCCTTTGAATTGATCGACGGCAATCGATTCGCCGCCCTTGTTGCGCGCGCCCTTGTCCGGTACGTAGAGCTTGGTGATTTCGCGTATCTCCACGCCCATGAACGCCAAGTCAGATTTCTCTAATTCCTCGCGATGCTGCCGGGAGAGCTCTTCACCCGGTGTGATGAGCAAAATCGAATCTGGCGCTTTGCCGGCGGGGAACGGTTTGTAATCCAAAACCTGCAACAAGTTGATATGCATCACCAAGGTCTTGCCCGCACCAATGGACATAAAGATGGCGAGCTTGGCTAATTCATCTTCGCGGTACGGCGGCAAGTGTGGTGCCAGTTCCGCGCGTGTCGCTTCCAAAGCAGCCAGCAGCGCCCGCCGGTCGCGCGTGAGCCGATCGAGATAACACTCCGTAAACAGGCAAGCCAAGTACTGAAAGTAGGTTAGCTGGAAAGCTGATGTACCGGCACCGCTGCCACTACCACCACTACCGCCGCCGTTACCACTACCACTACCGCCCCGCCGTCTGCCGATGCGCGCCTCATGACGGCGGATGTTGGTGTCATAACGACGTAAATCAGCATCACTGATGCTGCGCCCTGCCACCGCTTCCAAGGCATGGCAAAAGTGCGAGGCACCGTCGGCTGCCTTGCCGGCTTCGGTCTCGGCGAGCCGCTTCAATAGCGCGTCGTAACTCAAACCAAACGCGCGTGCGAAATGGCGCGTCAGCACGAGCTGCTGCACAAACGGTGGGCGCGGTGTGGAAGCGGCCATCGCTAGATTACCGAAAGTCCAATATTGGCGGTGGCTTTCAGGCAAAAATGTCTGGAAATTCCCGCCAATAGGCGAGTTTCACTACTGGGCACT
>JBIIYQ010000160.1:0-5962 GCA_044346745.1 Usitatibacteraceae bacterium
GATCACGTGCTTGAGATCGGCATTCAGGCGTTCCTCGGGATTGAGTTCCGGGCTATAGCTGGGCAGATAAAACAATTCGATCTCATCGGCACGCGCGGCTACCCACGCCCTGACCAACTTGCTTTGAAGCACCCGGAGGTTATCGAGAATCAGAAACACCTTGCGCGTGGCGTCCTTGATCAGCGCGGACAGAAACTCAATCAGACGATCCGCGTTGAAGGCCTCATCAATAATCATCCACTGCGTCTTGCCTTGATTGGTCACCGTCGCAATCATCGACAGCTTCTGGCGGGTTCCCCCGACCGCATAGGCCACCGGTGTCTTGCCGATCGGAGCATCGCTGCGACCACGCACATCCGTGTTGACCAATGCAGTTTCATCGCCCAAGTGAACCTCGGCATCCTCCGCCCTGGCACGCGCAGCTATCACCGGATATTGTTCATCCAACCACGCTGGCGCGGCTCCACAGCGCAAAGTCCATCTTCAATTGCACGGGGCGTTTCTCGCAGATGATTTGCTGCGCCTACCGCTCTTGATCTTCCGTCAGGCTGCGCCCATCCCCAGTCCTTTTGCCGCGTTGGCTAGGTTTGATTGCGGACATGCCGCCTGCCTCAAAGGCGTCAATGGCGGCACGAACCGTTGGGTACGACAGCCCGCTGCATTCAACAATTTGCATTACGCCAAACCCCTTGCGACGCATCCGCACCACTTGTTTGCGACGTTCATGCAATTGTTCCAGTGTTTGAAATCTTGCGTCTTCTTTGTCCATACATCTTGGGCAGCAAAAAACAGTATTGGTTCAAACTTAATCGTGCCGAGTCAATAAATCGTTTCGAGATTGTTGGCAGTCAAAAGGCCAATTCGAACGCACACAGGCCGAGAAAGCCACTGAGTCGTTGAACATGTAGTTGAGCTACGAGTTCAGCAAAAGCCGAACTCGCTAAATTGACCGGTCTGCCTTAATTGAGACCGCCTGTTCGAGCCGCGTGACTGAAGCGCCCCAACGGATACCTGTCTCGCGAGCAAGACGCTCCCACTCGGCACACAATGCTTCAATGTCCAGCATGACCGGCTCGCCGGCTGCGGCGAATGCAATCGCGTTACCCTCGTCGTTGGCTGGTAGTGGCAACACGCGCCCAGCAAACGCCGAGGAGAGATTCTCGGTCTGTTTAGCATATCCGCGTGATCGCCCGAACAAATTCAGCGCCAGCAGCCCCTGCTTGGATAACCGCGCGCGACAATCGCGATAAAACGCCTCGCTGCCGAGCCCGCCAAATCGTGCGTTATGGTCGTAGCCATCCACCACAATCAAATCAAAACGTTTGCGTGAGTCCGCCATCCACGCGATGCCGTCGGCAATTTCGATCTGGAGACGGCTGTCATCTTGTGGCAGCTTGAACATTTGCGTGGCCACCATCGGCACAGCGGGATTGATCTCGACAATCGTCTGGTGGCAATTGGGCCGATGGCGGTACAAAAACTTGGTCACCGAGGCGGCGCCCAAGCCAATTTGCAGTACCGTCTGCGGCCAATTGTTGTCTGGTCGCAGCGCCAGCGCCAGCATCAATTCACGGGTGTACTCAAGCTCAAGTGCCCACGGCCGCGCGATCCGCATCGCGCCCTGCACCCACTCCGAGCCGAAATGGAGAAAACGAACGCCGGCTTCGTCGGAGGTTTCAATACTATGGGAAGGGACTTTGGGCATGAGGTGATTCTCCCACGCGCGGAAGACAGCAGTCTTACGAGACGCCGGGAATGGCAGAAACGGTCCACAATTGACGGATGCCTGCCTACGGCGTACCATTTCTCCTGCGCCGATTTGACGATCAGCTTGCGGGCGCGGCTCCAAGGGTGTGCTGAGGAGAACCAATAAATACGGCTAAAGCGGCTATTTCGAATTGCACCAAAACTCGAAAGCCCGATAGCCAAAGCTGCCGGGCTTTTTTGTTTTTTATCGAGTTTGTCTGGATATGTTCGCTAAACCGCAGTTTGCACATTTCGATACCCCGCTCGCCTTGGCGAGTGGCGCGGTGCTGCCGGCGTACGACCTGGCCTACGAGACGTACGGCCGCTTGAACGAAACCCGCAGCAACGCCATTCTGATTTGCCACGCACTAAACGCGTCGCACCACGTCGCCGGCACCTATGAGAATGAGCCGGACAACGTCGGTTGGTGGGACAACATGGTCGGCCCCGGCAAACCTGTTGATACCGATCGATTCTTTGTCATCGGCGTGAATAACCTCGGGTCTTGTTTTGGCTCTAGCGGTCCCACAACAATCAATCCTGCGACTGGCAAAAAGTGGGGCGCTGATTTTCCGTTGGTCACCGTGGAAGATTGGGTGGATTCCCATGCAAGATTGCTCGATTATCTTGGCATCTCCACACTCGCGGCCGTGATGGGTGGCTCATTAGGCGGCATGCAAGCATTAGCATGGGCGAGACGTTATCCGGATCGTGTCAAACACGCGTTAGTGATTGCCGCCGCACCAAACCTCTCTGCTCAGAACATTGCGTTTAACGAAGTTGCACGCCAAGCCATCATGAGCGACCCGGCCTTCCACGCAGGCGCGTTTGCCGAGCATGACACCGTGCCAAAGGACGGTTTGACGGTTGCACGCATGATCGGCCACATCACTTACATTTCTGACGACCAGATGGAAGCGAAGTTTGGCCGTGGACTGCGCGAGGGACTGAAGTTTTCATTCGCGCCAGAGTTTCAGATCGAATCTTACTTGCGCTACCAAGGTGAAAAATTCTCCGGCTACTACGACGCCAACACCTACTTACGCGTCACCAAAGCGCTTGATTACTTTGACCCTGCACGCGATTTCGACGGTGATCTTGCGCGTGCATTGGAAAGCGTGACCGCCCGTATCTTGGTGATTTCTTTCACCACCGATTGGCGCTTTTCTCCTGCCCGTTCGCGTGAGATCGTTAAAGCACTGCTGGATGGCGACAAGGACGTGACCTACGCCGAAATCGAAGCGCCACATGGGCACGACGCCTTCCTGCTCGATAACCCGCAGTATTTGTCCGTTGTCCGCCACTACCTCGGTCAAATCAAGGGGGTGGAGGCATGATTACTCGCGCTGACTTTGACATCATCACCTCTTGGGTGCCACCGACGTCAAGAGTGCTTGACCTCGGCTGCGGTGACGGCTCATTGTTACGATATCTCGCGGACAGCAAACAAGTACGCGGGTACGGCATCGAGAATGATGAATCGTCACTCATCAGATGTATCTACAATCGTATCAACGTCATTCAGACCAATCTAGAGTCCGGCATGAAAGAGATTGCCGACCACTCGTTTGACGTCGTCATCCTTTCGCAGACACTGCAAGCCATCAAACATACCGAGGCCGTTGTCTCGGAAATGTTGCGCGTCGGACGTGAGGCGATTGTAACGTTTCCGAATTTCGGCTACTGGAAACATCGCCTACAGATTGGATTGGCGGGCAAGATGCCCGTGTCCGATGACTTGCCTTATCAGTGGTACGACACCCCCAACGTGCACCTCTTCACCATCAATGACTTCGAAGAGTTCTGTCGTCAACGCGGTTATCGCATCAATAACCGTCGCGTGCTGGCGGGGGATAACGAGGCGACGTTCTTGCCGAACCTCACCGGCACCTTGGCGCTTTACAAAATCTCAGCCAGTTAGCCGTTGGTTATGTTTGTGTGTCCCCTGAGTTTTGTGGGGCATGCAGCGCGGGGATGTCTGCTTTTGGGTGGCGGGAACCAACACTCTTGACCCAAAGCGGTCCTACGATTTGCCCGAAAGCGGACATTCAACTAGCCCGTTGATCGGTCAGCAGCAATTGTCCCGATCAGCTCGCCGGTGTTGGTGGAAACTCATGCCTGACTATGCTTTCTTATCGATCGCCAAGACCATTCGACACCCAACGCAGGGGCAAACCACAATGGTAGCCACACGGCCATCAAACCAACCAACATACTTCCCTCTGGGTGGTTCGGGTCTTCTGAAAAAGCACGTATGGAAAGCCAAACAATCAAGCCGACTGCCGGCACAGAGAGCAAATATGCCCCAACGAGGCGAGGAATGTAGGCGAGTACAACATCGGCAGTTGCGATCTGGGCAGGAACTGCGAGGCGGCCGTTTCTAAACGCTGCGGAAGACACCATGCTTGCAGCTAGCAAACTAGCGATTAGAAGGGCCAGGATGGGACCGTCTCGACCTGTGGCCGAGTCCCAAACGAGCCCGATCACCCAAAATGCGGTCAAAAAAGTGCTGGTCGCAAATATCGCTCGTAGCAGATGCCTTCGCATTTCCATTTAATGGTCTGTATTTTTCAATTGGGCATTAACCGCGAGCAGCCGCAAGTGGCCGAAATACACGCGCTTACTGGCGGCTCAAACTGGAACAAAATCGGGCAATTTCAGCGCCCTATGATCGAATGTTGCCGTTGCTCGACATCCGAGTCTGCGGTTTCTTGCGCTGATGAGGCAGTCGGCAAATTCGGCATTGCTATCTTTCCAAATAAATAGCGCCTCCTCGAGCGAAGGCTCGTCTTCAATCTGGATGTCGCCAGCGTCCAGCAGGCGCGAGAGCACTTCAATGGTTTTTTCCTTCGTGACTTCGTATCGACTACGAAGCACCCATTCCGTTTCCATCAAAACCAGCTGGTTCACAAAGACAAAACCGCTCGCTGATACTTCTCGCTTGATAAGCTTGCGCGCCTTTTCAAATTGCGCTTCATCGTCTCGCACAAGGAAGCGGACGAGCACATTGGTGTCAATGCCAAGCATCACCTGGAGAGTTGCTCAATAGGAATCGGTTTTCGTCCTTTCTTGTGCAGACTACCAGCGACCTCAGAAATACTCTTGCGTTTCACACGCATTACCACGGTTGCATCTGGCATCAGTGTGAAGGTCATCCGGTCCCCCGCTTTCATTCCCAAACTAGCCCTAATCTCTTTGGGAATAGTCGTCTGTCCCTTACTGGTCAGCGTTGCGTCTGTTGTCATCATTAACTCCAAGCGTCCTTACATAATTAATTATAGTAAGGAATCGAATCGGCTGCAACCAATGAAACTGCAATAGCGCGACTTCACTCAAGCACTAGGTGGAACGCGATCCGGAACACCAATCAGCGTGCTTTCAGCTTCATTCAATGAATCGCTGTATGAAATCAGACTGTCTTGTTGAAGCGCGGCTTCTGGCCGATTTTGTCATTTGCAGCTGCCGCCCTTTCTTTCGTACTCAAACGCCCCGGAGTCTAAATCAAAGACGAAGCGACCTCCGAGGCTGTCATCTATCGACAGCCTGTTGCGCGACTCCAGAGAGGTGGACAATCCGCTACAACGCCAGCGAATGGATGAAGTCGAAGTTTGAATGCGCGCTACGTCGCTCTTGGAGTAGAGATCCTGCAGTGCGTACTTCTTCGCAATCGTACCGCTGGGCTTGTAGATGACTACGACCGCGCCGACGCCCAAGTTGTGCCAATTGTCGAGCGCAACCAGCAATCCGTCATTTGTGACTTCGATATCGACAGGCGCAACTGGATTCAATAGGCTGGCATTCGCAACTTTGACGTACGAAGTACCATTGAACTTATGCCATTCCGCTGTGGCATACGGTCCCTTTTGCTCGCCCGCGTAGCCAACGACGTCTCCTTTGCTCGTGCCGGGAATTACGCGGACAACGAACTGGCCATTTGCACTCGCGCGGGCTTGGACTGCGGCAGCCTTCCACGAGTCTGCTTGTGCTGCGAATACGGGAAACAAGAAAACAAGTGCGACGATTAGCCGGCGCGTTGAGGCCATGCAAACACCAAAGCTCGGAGTCAATTCGTTTTTCACTTGATTAGTAGCATCACAATATGAAATCAGACAGCATTCGGGAAGCGCCGCTTGTATGGTTGCACTGGTGTTAACGGTTTTCTTCTGTAACAGTAGAGAAGCCGGGGTGGAGGGGCTAAGCGCCGCATCTGCTCTCC
>JBIIYQ010000162.1:0-5912 GCA_044346745.1 Usitatibacteraceae bacterium
CGGCGATGGTCGATGACCCCGCGCACTACCGCTGGACCAGCTACCGCGCCAATGCGCTTGGTCAACCAGATGCAAGGCTCACACCGCACTCACTGTATCTTGCGCTGGGCAGCAATGACAAAGACCGACAGGCGGCATATCGCGCGCTGTTCCGTGCGCATCTGGATGGGGCGGCAATTGACGATATTCGATTGGCACTTAATCAAAGCCAGCCATTAGGCAATGCGCGTTTCTATGCGAAGATCGAAAGCATGACCGGCGTACGGCGACAGGCGAAGCCGCGTGGCCGGCCGAGGAGTGAGACAAATGACACGAGCAAGATTGGCGGGCAAGGAGCGTTGGGCCTTTGAATGTATCGAGTCTGGCGCCTTTAATTTGAGCCTGGCCCCTTTAATTGGTTCTCAGCCACCAGCGAAACCCTCAACTGAAAAGGGAAATGCTCCCGTTCAAACACCAATTTCTACTCGCGCCAACCTCATGATTGACGCCATGACAACATGTCATCATTTTCGAATTCGATCAACTCGGAAAAGAAACCTTCCCCATCGCCACCGAGGGAACACCTCGTCGCAACCCAAATTCAGAGTGCCCACCTGCAATTGTTTCGTTTGCCAACACTGCAAACAAAACAGCTTCCTTTGCGTCTCCTGGTATTGCTAACTCATCGGTCGTTGAAAAACGACAGGCGAGTAATTCTTGAAGCCACGCTATCAAGAGTGGGTTGTGCGCGCCGCCGCCAGAAAGATAGATGGTGAAGTCAGATAGCGCGACTCCTGTACTGGCAACGGCATGATGTATCGCTTCAGCAATCGTCTCGGCGCTAAATCGAGTCAACGTGGCGAGCGTATCGTTGGGAGAAACATTTATACCGCCGCAAGCGCGTTTGGCGTCATCAACGTAGGCAGAACTAAACAACTCAGGCCCAGTTGTTTTTGGAAACGGCTGACTAAAAAATGGGTTTGCTTTGAGTGCAGCAAGTAAGGGCAAATGCACAATACCCTGCTTCGCTAGCGCCGCGTCTCTATCAAACGATAGTTGCGGAAAATACTGGCGCGTGACGGCGTCGATCAAGGTATTTCCAGGCCCGGTGTCGGACACAAACACTTCCTCGGCGCGCATGGTCGCGGGCAGATAGGTGAAATTTGCGATTCCGCCCATATTCAGCAAGATACGATTCTGACCAGATTTACCAAACAAATAACAATCACCGTACACTGCAAGTGGTGCGCCCTCGCCGCCTGCTGCAAGGTGTTTTTGGCGAAAATCCGATATCGTTGTGATGCCAGTTTTCACCGCGATATGGCAGCCGTCGCCAATCTGCAAGGTCGCATTCGGAAATTTTGCTTGCCGGTGCAATGCCCTCGGCGCATGCATCACTGTTTGCCCGTGCGAGGCGATCGCATCAATGCTGGTCGGTGCGATCTGCCAGCGTCTGAGGCAATCGAGCACCATCTCCGCGTGCAGGTTGCCGATCCATTCATTCAGCATGGCTAAGTGCTGAAAATCGATCTCGCGTTTTGCGAACACCTTGCGAACTTCATTCTTAGTGTCATCGGTGTAGTCGATAGTGGCAAAGTGCACTAGCTTTACCTCAGTCGTCTCCCCCGCGCCACTAATTTCACAAAGCGCGACATCAAGTCCATCAAGCGAAGTACCGGACATCAAACCTATGATGCGACGACTCGGCTTGTTAGCGATGTGGTAAAGCGTTCTGATATTTTTGTTCATGGTGGCAATTCAAACTCGCAGCTTAAAACCACTAGCACGTCCGCTGGGGATCCACGGCCCCGCATTGTCAACTAAAAATGTACGGACTGCACAAAACAATACCCAATGGTTTTCTGGCATCTCAGCGAGACCTAGCGCAATGCGATATCATACCAATGCAATACCAATTTCATACCAACTTAATACCAAGTTCCAGCTCGTTGCAAACGATGAGTGAGGTAAGGTAGTATACCAATTTAAGACCACTTAGCTCCATTTCGCATGCGCTAGTGTTTCCGACCCGCCTGCTCACCATTCCCAGCCGAAAGGACGCTTATGACACCTATACACTCCCTGAATCAACCCGTGTTCCGTCGGAAGGCAATGGCGGTGGCCATCTTGGTTGCCCTTTCGCCTTTAGCACTTGCCCCGACGTATGCGCAAACCGCGCCTGCCTCATCCGCCAGCCCAGCGAACCCTACAGGCACCAAAAAGGGCGACGAAAAAGTGGAATCGCTGGTCATCACCGGCACCCGTATGCAGGCAGCGAGTCTCACTGCAACCAGCCCCGTCAGCCAATTCAGTGCAGCCGATATCGCACTGGTGCGCGCAGTAACCGTGGAAGATTTTTCGACCAAGCTGCCGCAGTTAGCGGGAGGCGTGAACAGCACCTCCGCAGGTAGCGATGCATTTGGCGCACAAACACTCGATTTGCGTAACCTCGGCCAGAGCCGCACATTAGTATTGATTAACGGTACTCGTGCAGTACCGTTTAGTTTTCGTAACGCGGTCGATGTCAATTCGATTCCCGCGCCGCTGATTAAACGCGTCGATGTCCTCACTGGTGGCGCTGCCGCTGTGTATGGTGCGGACGCGATTTCAGGGGTGGTCAATTTCATCATGAATGACCGATTCCGCGGTCTGCAAACCTCTACCAACTATCGCGGAGCCAAGGGTGGCGGCTCCCAATACGGCGCGAACGTCACCTTTGGGTCGGAGTTCGCGGATCGCGGCAGCGTAGTGGGCTATGCTGAATACACTGAGCGCAAAGAGTTGTTAGCGGGTAAGCGTGATTGGGCGCTACGCAATCCGGGCTTAGTCGCGGGCAGCGGCGGCAACTTCACCGATGTCGCCAGCGGTCGGATTTTCTCGGTCGACGACGCGAATCGTTTCACGTTGACCCCGCAGACCACCGACTACACACCAGGCTACCTGTTGATCCAGCCGATGAAGCGCGTCAACGCTTCGACGTTTTTCAAATACGATTTCTCTGACTCGATCCAAGGCTATGGTCGTGTGATGTATTCAAATGTCAAAACCACCGGCGCGCCACGTTCGGGTCAGGTGCCGGTTGTCGTGAACTCGGTGGTCGGCATCAATAGCAGCAATACTTTTATCCCCGCTGAGGCGCGTCCACTGCTGACGTTCGTCAGCGGCGTGGCGCAGGTCCGCGTCAATCGCTCGCTTGGAGAACTTGGCGTCAAAACGGCTGAAAATGATCGCACCACATTTCAAGCGCAAGTCGGATTGAAGGGTTCATTTACAGACGCGATCGGTTGGGATGTCTACGCACAAACAGGAACCTCAAAGGAGTCCATCGTCGTTAATGGTGATGGCGTGGCGGCACGCTTCCCGACAATCGTGAATACCACTGATATTTTTGGCCCGGGAGCGGATTTATCCGGCCTGGCACAGCAGTTCAAGTATGGGGATCGCGAGCGAAAGCAAAACGTTATCGCGGCGAATATCTCAGGCGACAGCGGCGACATATTTAAGCTCCCTGCAGGTCCAATCGGCTTTGCGCTGGGCGCGGAGAGCCGCCGCGAGACTGGCACCTTTGACTACAACGCGAATCTCGGTCAGTCGTTTAACCAAGGCGTCGAGTCTGGTCCTGGCGTGCCGCCCTACTTCCGTGCGCGCGAGGTTTACGGTGAAGTCTTGCTCCCACTACTGAGCGATTTGCCCTTTATAAAAAATCTCTCAATTGAAGGCGCGAAGCGTCGCTCGGCTTACAACAAATCGGTTGGTGCCTCAAATACCTACGACACCGACAAATTCGGTGCATCGTGGTCAATCAGTGATGACTTCCGCCTCCGCGCTACACGCCAGAACGTAGTGCGTGAACCAAATTTTGGCGAATTTGCGAATCCGATATTCTCGATTCCATTTTCAAGCTTAGTGACGGTCGCGCGGTTACGCCCCCGCTATGCGGGCGACCCATGCGTACTGGGTACCGGCAACGCGGAACAATGCCGCCGCTTTAATGCGCCGGCAGTAGGCTCCTACAATTCACTCGACGCGGCGAATTTGCCGGGCGGCTACTTTTTTGGCGGCAACCCCGACATCCGCGCGGAAAAAGGGAAAACTAGCACCTTCGGTGCCGTATTAACCCCATCTGCGCTAAAAGATTTAACCCTCGCGGTTGATTATTACCGGATCGAAATCAAAGACGCTGTTGGCCAGATTCAGCCAATTGATGCCTTAACAAGTTGCTATATCACCGATCCTTCGGCCGGCAATCCACTATGCCAAGCCGTCACGCGTAACCCCACCACCGGGCGTATTCAGGATGGCTTTCCGGTGGATCGTAACTTGGCCTTTATCAAACAAGAGGGCTTCGATCTCGATCTGAGCTTCCGTCACAGTATCTTTGGCGGCCTGCCCGGCAAAACGTTGAAGTGGCAATACCAAGGTGCGTTCGTCCGCAAATATACGATCCAGCGCAATGCCGTGCTCGATCCGATTGATTGCAAAGGTACCTACGGTTCACGCTGCTCGTCCGATGCCGTTTCGCTTGTGGCACCGAGCTATCGCCATCGCGCATCCGTTACTTGGGAAGCCAATACGCTGACCGCACAAATCGGCTGGAAACGCATCGGTAAGGTGAACGACAGCACATTCGGAAGCACAGGCAGTATCAGCGCACAGGATTATTTTGATCTAAACGTCTCGTGGCGTACGCCTGTCAAAGGCCTAAGCGTCAATGCTGGCATCGACAACATTGGTGACAAGAAACCGCCGACCCCAACAAATCCGAGCACCTTCAACACCTTCGCCGACACCTACAATGTGCTTGGACGTAGCTTGGGATTTGCGGCGACGTATAAATTCAACTGAAGTGCGGCTGAGCTTCAGCAGGCACTAAGGCGGGACGGCATTCATGAAAGTGGATGCCGTTTTTTTATTGGCCCACAATTCATCGCCCCCGCTCAGCTTAAGCGTCTAGGAGTTCGGTTGCCGAACCCCAGCAGCGTTGCGCCCCAACAAGAAAGCAAGAATGAACAGTTGGACCCCTTGGAGTCGGAGTCAAATGCGTTTCGTTCGATTGGCCGAATCACTAGCTAGCAGTAGCCTACGACAGCGAAGGCCCGAGTCTGGCACCAGCGGTACGACGTTCCAACAAATCCGGAGTTAACGATGTGTTAGTTGAGGTCGAAGATCAAATTCGTCAACATCTAAAACTGACAAAGCTCCTTTTAGCTGATGCGCAGCAACGGCTGAATCGCGAGCAAGCCTATCCGCCCGATGCTGCCTTCGAGATAACGCATCTCTTCAAACTTCGCTTCGGTCGGCTGATCGGGCGGGGCGACAACTCCGTTCTCGCGTATGAGCGGCATGCGCCTTGCGCGAAGTGAAACCTCGCCTATTGGCGGCCATCTTCAAGGCAAATTGGCTCGAAATGACCGCCAATACTAGGGTTTACCAACTTTTTCCGCCTACCCACTCGCCCGCGACCGGCTGAAAGCGTCGGATCTCTGTGGACTCCCAGATGTCAGCGCGGAAATAGGGATCGGCCTCGAGTAAGCTACGCGCGGAAGAAATTAAAGGGGCCAGGCTCGATATATTCCCGTGCTAACATGCCTTCATGCCCCGCCGCCCCCGCATTCACCTTGATGGCGTGCCGCTGCACATCGTGCAGCGAGGCCACAACCGTGAGCCTTGTTTCTTCGGCGAAGAGGACTACAGCAGCTACCTGCACTGGTTAGGTGAGGCGCTCGGTGAAGCCGAATGCAAACTCCACGCCTATGTCCTGATGACCAATCACGTGCATCTCCTTCTCACCCCAAAGAAGGCAGAGGCGGTACAAAAGCTCATCATCTCGCTAGGCCGTCGTTACGTCCAATACATCAATCGAACGCATCGGCGTACCGGAACGCTGTGGGATAGCCGCTACAAATCATCACTGGTGCAGGCGGAGACCTATC
>JBIIYQ010000003.1:0-59571 GCA_044346745.1 Usitatibacteraceae bacterium
TTTTTCTACCGCACGCACTTGAGAAGAAATATCCCAACGCGGGGAAAACGCTTGCATGGTTTTGGGTGTTTCCTCAGGCCGAGGTGTCGGTCGACCCACATTCCGGCATCGAGCGGCGGCATCATCTTTACGACCAGACGTTTCAGCGCGAATTCAAACGCGCGCTGGTCGCGGCGCAGATTGCCAAGCCCGCAACTCCGCACACCCTGCGCCACTCCTTCGCCACCAATCTACTTCAATCGGGCTACGACATCCGCAGTGTGCAGGAACTGTTGGGGCATTCGAGCGTGAATACGACCATGATTTACACCCATGTGCTCAACGTTGCTTGTCGCGGCGTGATCAGTCCGCTTGACCGGTTGTAAGCACAGTGCCGGAAAACCGTAGGGGTGTGAAATTGTTTCTCATTGCATGCATTGCTTCGCTGTCTCAATAACAATCGCGACAATCAGGCACGTACCACTATTTATTCTTGAGCGAGTGGGATTCAGCTCGTAAGTGCGACTAGTTGACTGACGGTCGAAGGTGGTCTTCTATTCTCCGCGCCGCCGTCTTTGGCGCAGTATGTACAGCCAGCCATAGGCGACAACATTGATGACCAACACCAACCCGGCAAGCCACCACTGAATAGTCGGCGTCAAACCCGCCGGATAAATGATGGCAAGAAGATAGTGCTCGATGAAGCCACCCGTATACCCCGCCTCGCCGGCAGCGTGACGAAGCCCGTTCTCAATCGGCGTCAACGGGCAGATGTTGCCGCTAGCCTCTATCCAAATGCCCCACGCCACCGCCGGAAGATGCAGCCATGGCATCCACCGCCAACGCCATGCAAGCAGTGCACCAAGCACCACAAACAAGATAAACAGTAAGTGGACGATAAGTACGGCGTCCGCGGCGAGGCGGTAGAACATCACGTCTACTCCATTTTTGGCCAGCGGGCGCGCAAGAGCCTGAAACGACAAAGTCATTGATTGACGGTCTTCTCCAGCCACTTTTGCTCGAATCTGCCCGTCTTTGCTAGAGTTTGGCAATGCGTAGGCCCGCTGCATCGAAGCCATGGACATGTTTATCTGCGACGTGAAACTGCACGTTGCCACCGACCGCCAACTCCAATGCGTCCGCAACTTGCGCACAGAGGCTCTGGCCTTTTTTCTCGAAGTAGACGTACGATGTCGCGCCGAGTCTTTCAATGGCGGTCACCGCACCGGCAATCGGTCCATCTGCGCTTAGGACAAAGTGTTCCGGCCGTATGCCGATCGTTTTCACTCGCGAATCCCTAGCGTAGCCCTGCAATGAGCCCTGTAGCGCGTCGCCACTGAAGCTTTCACTCGCCAGAAAATTCATCGCCGGAGAACCGATAAATCCCGCCACAAACAGGTTGGCGGGCGCGTTGTAGAGATCGAGCGGTTTACCGACTTGTTCGATAACACCGTCGCGCAACGCCACGATCTTGTCGGCAAGTGTCATTGCCTCAACCTGATCGTGCGTGACATAGACCATCGTCTTGCCCAGCCGTTTGTGTAGCGCGGCAATCTCAACTCTGGTCTTGAGACGCAACTCAGCATCCAAATTCGATAGCGGCTCATCAAACAGAAACACGTCGGGCTCTTGGACCACCGCGCGACCGATTGCCACACGCTGGCACTGTCCGCCGGAGAGTGCACCGGGCTTACGATCAAGATACGGCGCCAGCCGCAACATCTCGACGGCCATCTGCACCTTTTGCGCAATGACTTCTTTCGCCACACCACGCATACGCATGCCAAAACTGAGATTCTCGGCAACCGTCATGTGGGGATACAACGCATAGGATTGAAACACCATCGCCACTTTGCGTTCACTCGGCGGCTTGGTCGTGACGTCGCGTCCGGTGATGGTGATCGCACCCGCCGTAACCTCTTCCAGGCCGGCAATCATGCGCAGCAGGGTCGACTTACCGCAGCCGGATGGGCCGACAAACACCACAAATTCGCCGGCGTTGATATCCAGATCGATGCCGTGAATCGTTTCCGTCTTGCCAAATTGTTTAGTGATACCGCGCAGAGTGAGTGCCGACATTTCTCTTAGACCTCCAATGAGTGTGCAGGCATGTTTGTGAGCCGCGCAAGCAACGCCTCGTCCCACTGTATGGGGATGCCGTTGGCACTGAGCTTGGCCTGAAACGTCTCCACCCTTTCGCGATCCGCATAAATCGTTCCGGGGTTTTGCCCAGATGCCAACGCGTAGTCTGCCAGCAGTGCCGCGACTTCACCAACCAACCACTCGGTTGGATGGGTACGCGTTGCGGCGTTCACCAGATGTGTGACACTGATGTTTTTACAAGCTGGGATGAGGTTATCGCAATCACGCGGAACAAAGCAGCCCATTGGAAGTGTAAATGGCCTGACCATCGCATTGATGCCGTGCCCCGACACACAGGTGGGATGAATATCCATGTTGTACCAAGCCACCCCGACACTATTCTCCGCGTGGAATGGGATAAAAGCATTGGGAACGACAGCATTGGGTGCCGCAGCACCACCGTCGGTCGGCTGCGTGAGAATCTGCGACTGCGTGAGGCAATCTAGTCCGACAATTCGACGCGATTCCCGCACATAAACCTGCTGCGCGTAACCATCGGTACCGAGCACATCCGCCGCAAGGCGCAGCTGTGGGTTGCCACCACCACCTTTGGCATTTGGTGCATCAGTCTGCAGCCAATACACCAAGCTGGCGGTGAGTTCCTTCGCGGCTGCGGCCACATCAGGCTCGGCAATCGGGCCGTCGAGCAATGGCGCAATGGCGTAGTCGTTCTGCGCCCAATTGATCAGCGAAATTTCCTCTCGCGGGGTACGCCAGTTACGCGAAGATACGATGCGACGGTAGCGCCACAAGTCCAGGGTCTGGCCTGTGCCAAACAACGGTAGCTCGACCGACTTACCAAGAGCCGCTCCGGGGATCGAATTGCTAAACAACGCATAACCATACTGCGGCACCCGATACTGGCACCAAGTTTGGTACTTCGCTGGCTCTGCGATGGGGGCCTGCGATTCCTTAGTAAGCGCCAATGCCACCACGACGGTACAAGGCTGTTGGTCCAACGGATTGGCAACTTCCGGCGCATCACGCTCACCAAACTCATGTTTTGACTCTTTCCCGATTCGGTAAGGCAAGCCTGCGGCACGAAGCAGTTGCCCGGTATCGGTAGCGTCGAGAAAGAACCGTGCATGGATCGACACGGCTTCACCCGTGGCATTTTGGCAACGCACCTCACGAATGTTTCTGCCATCACGATCGGCCTCAATCAATCGTGTGTCGCGCAACAAGACCAACCTACCACTCTTGATGTGCGGCGACAGCAAATTTTCCAGATAAGCCAATGCCACCGTTGGCTCAATACACAGACGACTCACCCACCCGTCACCTGGGTTACAACCTTCCGTCATTTCGGTGTTATCGACAAAATCGTCTTGCGCCAAGTAGTGGGCGCGCATGGCACGGCGAAAGTTGAGATAACTTTCACTCGCACCACCAAACTCAATCAGGCGGTGTTCGTCAGGCGGAACACCTTGCGCGGTCAGTTGCCCGCCGATCCACGCGAATTCGCTTGCCAGCACCACCCGTCTGCCAGCCTCACACGCCCGCCACGCAGCCACCACGCCGCCCAAGCTGGCGCCGATGATGGCGATATCAACATCGTAGCGTTGTGTCTTCATTAGTTGGTTTGGGCGACCAAAGGAGCGAGCCGAATATCAATCTCAAACGTCCGCCGCCAGGGAAGTTGAATCGATGCCACCCGATAGTCAAGTTCATGCTCGGCGAGCCAGGCGTTGGCGGCAGGGATGAACATCTCCGCAACCACAGCCTGCAACTTCTCCGTTGAGACCGCAGACTCATCGATGACATCGCGAATCCGCTGCCGCCAGATGGCTTGATAGAGATAGTCTTCGGCAATACGAAGGCAAACTACCTCTTGATGAGTTGGCGTCTGGTAAGCACCTCTCGCCAGCGCACATTGCGCCAAAAGACTACCGATACTGTTGCTCGCGGTGTTCCATCCCGCATAGGCGGCAAGTTTCGAAAATGGGATGTAGGCAGGCAATTGTTCCATCAGCGCCGGATCGCCGCCGTTGGCATAGGCCAAATCCAACACGGCAATTGATTTCCCCGCTTGATGGGCGGCACGTATCTCTGCCAGCCAATCAGCATTGATCTCGCGATGAGTTGGTAGCGCAATCTTCATCGCCCAATCGCCCTGTGCCACGCCCTGTGTATGTACCGCGAGTAGTAGATCAGCGCTGTCGACATCATCAACAACGACGGCATCAACAACGGCAAGTTGTGCGGCGAGGGAATCGGTGATCGGCCGATCCTCGTAGCGCGCAACGAGGCGCTGAACGTGATCAGGATCGCTATAGGTGATATAGACATTCAGCGGTGGGTTTACCCGAACTTCATTGGCCAGATGTGCGACCAGGGTGTGGGCAACTTCGTCGGCACCTGGATAAATACGCACCCGATCCTGTAACTTTTTGGCGGCGACCAGCGCCTCCAGTTCGCGGCGTTCTGCGATGTTAAAGCCATACCGCGCGGTATCGTCTTGCGGCAACACCAAACCATTAATGCCTTCGTAATCCACTAAATCCAGCACTGCGCGGGCCACGGTAAAGTTGCGCTCACGTGTTGCGAGATAATCCTCGCGAATCGCCTCAGGGATTCTGGCGCTCGCGGCGATGGCTTGCGCATTTGCTTCCGTGTCGCCAGTGACCTGATATTGATCGCTGTAGTACGACCAGCGCCAGATCAATTCGCCATATTGATCCCAATAGGACTTCTCTTCTTCATTGACGTTGTTGTTCGAAATCCGCATCGTAGCCAAAAACGCGTAAATCGGCTTATGCGGAAATGCTTGCTTGAGTTGACGCACGACTTCCAAGCGCGCGAGCAAACTCTCCTTGGAATCCGCAATAAAACGCGAGGGTACCAAGCCGCCGTAAATGAGCATGTCTAACGAAACAACGAAGCCTTGCACCGCACTGGCCTGCGCTCTCAGCCAATCGGCGAGGACGTCCCGATCCGCCGGCTCACGAAAGTGCCCCAACGTCGATACGGGCGGCACCATGAGTTCAATGCCACCCACCTTGGCGAGCTTCACCACTTGTGCGCGCACCACCGGCCGTGCATCCACCGGCAGGAGCGCCAATCGGCGGCTCGGCAGTGGGCTGGTTGATTGCACTAACGTCGACATCTTAGCGTGACAATTTCGTGCGGCTTCACCAACGTTGTTGACCCTGCACATTGGGTACCACTGGCTGAAACACGTTGCCATTGTCCAACAGAAAGTGCGAACGACTGATCGACATCGGTCGGATTCCACAGTCGCAATTCGAGCGAATCACCGATGCGGCGAACGGCGCTGACTTGTAGCGCCTGATTGTCGATTTCAAACCCACCCGCCCAACGCGACGTCGCGCCCCGCAGGCAAACCAACGGCCGCCGATAACGCTGCGCCAGAGACAGCGGGTGAACTGTAGTGCCGCCAATGGCAATCTGAAACTCAAACACCTCCCGACCCAGACACTGCGCCTCGGGTGTTGCCAGATCCGGCCCCGCGCCCACCCCGCGGGTGACAAGATCACGACGCGACAGCCATCCCACACTGCGGACAAGCGTCACGCCGAGCAGCTGCTCGCCGTTTACCTGCAACACCTCGTACTCGTGCATCGCGCGGTGCAAGAAGACGAGATCGCCCGCAACGATGGTACTCAGCGAAGGATTGACCACCACCGGCATCTCTTGACGGGTCACCGCAGTTGGGTAGTCGGCATATTTGACGGGGTGGCGTGCCCACTCAAAGCCTGAATCGCTGAAGGTATGTTCAACCAGTGCGGGCAAGGCCACGATCAAGCGTGTGCGCTGATCACTAGCCCGATTTGTCCAGTCGAGCAAAAAATCAATCGTTGGCGCGTCCTCAAACAGCCGTATGCGCAGTACACCTGTGTTGGAAACCGTCTCGGCTGACGGCCGCGCTCGATCGACGGATAAACTCCGCGGCGTCGTCAGCGTAACGGCAAGTACGAGTTCCTGCACCTCAGCCAGCGCGAGACAAGAAACCAGCGAATACCTTGTTTGTGCCACTTGATGTTGATTCGGTGGTGGAGAAAAGTTGTACGAGTCGCCCGCATCTAATTCCGAAACAAACGACAATGCGGGTATCAAGGTCTGACCGGTTAGCCTATTCGTGATCGATAACTCACCATGGTCGTTCAGGAAAATACGGTAGCGCCGATTTTCGATGGCGGCGGGCATGGCAGCCGCTGGTGAGGACCCAATCGGAGGCGTTGCATCGTCAATCACACAGGCAAGCGCTTGGAGCCCAGGAATCTCACAACGCACCAATACCTCATAACGATGCCCCTCAAGCCGCTCAGGGAAATCGTCAATCGGCGAGCGCAGCGTTGCATCGGATTGGACATTGATCAATTGACAGTGAAGAGGTTCACCAGTCGACGTTTTCAGCGACAACGCAGTCCGCTTTTCACCACGCAAGAACAAACTGATGACCTGCGTCCCAACAAAGGCGATCGGTAGTGGATTAAACAGCGTGAAAATTGCATCATCGGCAAACACATCAGGGGCTGCATTCCCCTGTAACTGATGCTGCTCATTACTCACCAATCCACCCGCGAGGACAATATGATCCACCAGCGCATTCAAACGTTGGTCGATCAACTGATAACGCGTCACCATTTCCCGATGCACCTGATCAACGCTGCAGCCACAGATGGAATCATGTGCCTGCTGCTGGATCACCATGCGCCAGGTGTCTTGAAGATAACGCGTCGGATAGTCGTCCAATTGAAGCTGCGCGAGAAGTGGCTCGACAACACCGAGCAGGCGATCCTCAGCGTCTTGATTAAGGCGCTTTAGATACCGCCTCGTCGACAGCACGTCGGGTAGTACAAACGCCTGCTTATTGTTGCGTAGCGCCCCGTGGATAACTTGACGACGACCCGCGGTTTGTATCATGGCCGTCTCAACGTGATCGGCGAGCGATTTCTCGACCAATTGATATGTCGTGTTTGTCTGGTTAAAGGCTTCAATTCGCGCCGCGGTGGCGTCCACCGATAACAAGTGATCACCACCTTGCGTAAGCAGCAATTCCGTGCCGAGACTTCGGGCGGCCACAGAATCCAAATAACCAGCCAAGGCCGCCTGCCAGTCGGTGACGTTGAGGGGATGTTGGTAGTAGCCCTGCGTTAAAAATACCGCACCAACACGCGTACCATCCGGCGATTGCCAGTCAAACTCCGCAACGGGTGAATCAATACCACGCCACATTACCGCTGAGTGAATGCCAAAGTTGGTGAGCAGTTGGGGTATTTGCCCGATATGCCCGAACGTATCTGGTAGGTAGCCCACGTATTGGCAATTACCCGCAGTAACTGCGTCAGCGATACCGAGTTCTAAGTTACGTAACAATGATTCCCCGCAAACGAGGAATTCATCGGCCATCACATACCACGGGCCAAGTACGATGCGCTTCGCTTTCACCAGCGCCTGTACGCGGGATACCAGTGCCGGTTCTGCGTTTGCGAGCAGATCCTCGTAGGCAGCGGTTTGTCCGTCAAATAAAAACTGCTGCAACGTTCCCGACTCCAACTGTGTCACCACGCGGGACATCACGTGGATCAGGCGTGCGACAAAAGTCTGATGTGGAAAGTACCATTCACGATCCCAGTGGGTCTGTACCACCACCGCAACCGGGCGCTTTTCTTTGGCGGCACCGGTCATCCCTTCACCGCGCCTTTCATCGCACCTTCAATAAAAAAGCGTTGCGTGAACGTGAAGAACAGCAGAATCGGAACAATTGAGAACACCGCACCCGCCGCGACCAAACGCCAGTCTAGCGAGAAGGTGCTGGCCAATCGATTGACACCGAGCGGCAACGTAAACAGCGCCGGTTGATCGATGATAATCAGCGGCCAAAGGAAGTCGCCCCAAACCGCAATGAAACTGAAGACGGCGAGTGTCGCCAGCGAAGGCTTTACCAGCGGCAACATCACAAACCACCAGATGCGCAGGCGAGAAACACCATCCATGATGGCCGCCTCCTCGATGGCCGCCGGGACGGACAAAAACGCCTGCCGCATAAAGAAAATGCCAAATGCGGTGCACGCATGTGGCAGCACCAGCCCCAGGTAGGTGTTCTGCAGCCCGAGCGACACCGCCAGCTCATAGACGGGAATCATGAGCAGTTGAAACGGGATCATCATCGACGATAACAAAACAATGAACAAGACTGCCCGTCCCTTAAACGGTATACGCGCCAACGGATAGGCAGCGAGTGATGCCAGCAACAGGTTCAATGCCACCGAAAGTACCGCGACCAGCGCGCTATTTTTCAAGTAGGTAAAAAACGGCTGCGAATCGATGACCCGGAAAAAATTGTCGAGTGTCGGTGATTGCGGGATAAACACCGGCGGATAGGCGAAGATGTTTTCGCCGGCCGACTTCAGCGAAGTCGACAACAGCCACAAGAATGGGCCGACGGTAAACAGCAGCACCAGTGCGATCGCGGCATAGCGCAACAACAAGACAAGCGCCGATTGGGGGTTAAGTTTTCTCACGCAAGAACCTCAGGTTGATGAGTGAGAACACCAGTGTCAGGAGAAAGAGGACAACACCGATGGCCGATGCATACCCCATTTCGAACTCCGAGAAAGCCGACTCGTACAGGTAGTAGACCAAAGTCTTGGTTGAATCCATCGGCCCGCCCTGTGTCATGACGTACACCTCTTCGAACACCTTCATTGCCGCAATCGACGACATGACCGTAACGACCGCAATCGATGGCCGCAATAATGGAATTGTGATGTGAATCATCTGTTGCCATGCGCTGACACCTTCTACTTCTGCAACCTCATAAAGGTGGCGGGGGATCGACTGCAACCCGGCCAAATAGATCACCATGTAATAACCCATACCGCTCCAGATGGTGACGGCCATGACACTAAACAGCGCGTTAGCAGGGTCGGTAAGAAACGCGACGGGGTCGGTCGTTAGGCCGGAGGCAAGCAACACATAGTTGAGAATGCCCTGCTCCTCGTACACCCATTTCCAGATCAGTCCACTGATGACCAGTGACGTGATCACAGGCAAGTAGATCGCGGCACGGATAAATGTGATGCCGGGGATGTGTTTATTCACTAGAGCGGCAAGAAAAATTGGTGCAACGACCAATACCGGCACCACAACCACCATGTACAACAACGTGTTCTTCAGCGCCGCCCAGAAAAACGGGTCGCGCCAGACGTTGATGTAGTTGGCGAATCCGACAACCTCGGCCTCACGGATCATGTTGAAGTTGGTAAAACTTAAATAGATCGCCTTCAACGCGGGGTACAACACAAAGGTTGCAAGGACCACACAAGCCGGAATCAGAAAGAGATACGGTATCAACGGGTTGCCGGTGATACGACTGGACGATGTGGTCTTCATCGGGGCGCGATCACCAAACGATCAAACACCAGCCGCGCCGCGCCACACACACCTGCGTCGTTGCCGAGTGTTGCGGCGGCAACAGGCACCTGCACACCGCGGGCTGCAATGCCGGCTTCAAACATCGGCCACCAGTGTTCACGTGAATCCACCATACCGCCACCAATGATGATGACATCTGGATCGATCATCCAATGCAGGTTAAAGACTTGCAAGACAAGGTGTTCGCACCATCGTTCTACGGCGAGCGTCGCGTTGGCGTCTCCATTTGCGAACAACTCCATGACCGCCGCGCCGCTAACCTGATCCTGTGCGGTGACAATCTGTCGATAGACGTTGCCCAGCCCCGTACCGGAAACCAGGTGTTCAACCTTCACCTCTGTTTGTGAATGGCGATCCCACATGCGGGCGATGCCAAAGTGTCCGGTAAGGTGATGCCGGCCTGTGAGTAACCGTCCGTTGGTCAACACAGCACCACCAAGTCCGGTACCGAGTGTCAGCATCACGGCGCTCGGGTTTTCGCTCAACGTGTAATGGCCACACCAGATTTCGCCGACGAGCGCACAGTTGGCATCGTTATCGGCGACCACCGACACTTGGTACCGTTCACCAAAGTAAGTACCCAGCGGCGTGCCCGCCCACCCGGGAATCTGTGGAGCTGAACTAAGCACCAATCCGCTTGTAGGCTCGATCACCCCCGCCGACGATAACCCGATGCCGCTAACCGAATGCCCGGCCGGTAGTTTCTTTTGTAACTCGTCGATACTCGCAGCGATCACACTCAGCACATGGCCGGCCCCTAGTGAAGCATCAGTGGCGAGGCGTGTGCCGGCAAGCATGTTTGCGTTTTGGTCAATGAGCGCCCCACGAATCTTGGTGCCACCAATGTCAATGGCAATAGCAACCTGCGCAACCTGCGCGGCGACTGGCGTGTGAATAGCGCTCATTGCCATTTCCCCGCAGCGGAGCCATCCGCCAATTTTGGCCCGCACGGTAGCAACGCCGACCACGTGGAGTCGATGTCAGTCAATGCTTGTCGCGTGGTCTTACGCTTCAGCATGACCGCCTGCAGGTTGCGTGCGTAATCACTGCGAAATTTATTGTAATTACGCATTGGTGGCACGAGCACTTCACCGCGCTTGACCTGCTCTACAGAGAGCGCACGCGCTTCGTCGAGCAGCCGGTCGCCGGAGGTTTTTGTGAAAAACGGATCGTCATAACTCTTCACACTCGAAGGCAGAATCGGCACACGCCGCGCGAACTCAGTTTGGTTGGCCGCGTTTGTCAGAAAAGCGGCAAAACGAAATGCCGCCTGTTTATTTGGCGATTGCTCCAATACAGCCACGTTCATGGCAGCAATATTCGGCGGTGATTCACCGACACCAATCTGCAACGTGACGCCGACATTGGCATAAAACGCGGGATTATTGGTTTTGATGAACTGGAGAAATTGCATGCCGGTGCTGACCATCGCCACTTGGCCGGAAAGAAACATCTCAACCGCTTTGCGATGGCCTTCGGTGACCACATTCTTTGGCACCAGACCGTCTTGGTACAACTGCTGGTGGAAGTTAAAAATACGTTCGCCGTGCTCATTCACAAACCCCGCACGACAACCGTTTGCACTGAGAATGGGCGCGCCCATCGATACCAATGTTTCGAGTGGCGTACTACCGTCGAGCGCTGGAAAGTAAGCATAACGTCCGGTCGCGGCCCGCACCTTTTGCGCCGCTGGCAACAAACCCGCAAACGTGGTCGGCGCTTCCACGCCTGCCTGCGCGAGCAAGGTCTTGTTGTACAACAAAACACTGGTGGTGAGGTACCAAGGCAAGGCGAAGGTCTTGCCGTCGAGCCGGTTGGCCTTCCAGGCGGCGGGAAGATAGGAGCGAACTTCTTCGGCACTCAAAAATTTCTCCGGGTCTGCCAACGCGCCGAACTCGGCAAGCTTCGAGGCAAACTGCGGATTCAGATTCACCACGTCGGGTGCAGGCCGCCGTGGCGACGCAGCAGCAACAGCTGTGAGCGTTTTTTTCTCCATTTCGGTCCAAGGAACATCCACCCACTTCACCCGAACATCCGGATTCTGCTTTTCAAAACCGCTGATGACGCCGCGAATGTAGGCATCGTGAAAAGGCGAAAGTTGCATGGTCCAAAACTGCACCTCTGCGCCTGCGGCGAATGCCCCGCTGGAGACGGTGCCAGCAAAACCCACAAACACAAACGGCCGCAACCCTCGCCACAGGGTAGCGAGACTCGTCGATAATGATGGAAATGAAAGCGACATCATCAAGACTGTAAACCCCAGCAAATACGGTCGTTTCCAACCATAATTGCCTGAAAACGACCGTCAATCGGGCACTTTAGTAACTCTGCCACCACCTTCCGTGATTCCACCGACATGAACTTTCGAACACCTGCACTCATCGATGCGGCACTGCGCGGGCGCTTGGTCGTGTCTTGCCAACCCGTCGACCATGGACCGATGGATCGTGACGAGATGGTGGTCGCACTCGCGGCGGCGGCCATCGCCGGCGGAGCAGGTGGAGTGCGTATTGAAAGTGCACGGCGGGTTGCAGCGGTGAGCCGTGTGCTTGGCGCGCCGGTAATTGGCATCATCAAACGTGACCTAACCGATTCTCCGGTACGCATCACACCGTTTCTAGACGACGTGGGGGAATTAGCCGCCGCCGGCGCGGACATCATTGCGGTTGATGCGACCAATCGTTCACGGCCAGTTTCCGTCGCCACACTACTTGAACACATCCGTTCGCTCGGTGTACTCAGCATGGCCGATTGCAGTAACGCAGAAGAGGCACTCTCCGCCCACCAGCTCGGGTTTGATGTCGTCGGCACAACCCTTTCAGGGTACGTCGGCGGCGCTGTTCCAACCGAGCCGGATTTTGCATTCATTCGCAGCATCGCTGCGCATATACCGCGGGTAATGGCGGAGGGCCGATTTAACACACCCACACAAGCTGCCGCAGCCATTGAGGCCGGCGCTTGGTCGGTCACGGTTGGCACAGCAATCACACGTACCGAAGTGGTTACAGGATGGTTTGCCGATGCACTCAAGGCGTAAGCTTTCTGGCTAGTGAGTCTTGGTGACTTTAGCAAGATACTTAGGCTTGTCGGGATCAAAGCCGCGGGCGCGTGACACCGCCTCAACCATCGGGTAGAAACTTTGCACGACCGAGATGGGGTCAAGATCGGCAGATCCCGTTTCCACGATCGGCAAATTGACACCCGGTGTTCCTGCTGGCGCGGCAAGCAACACCCGCGCGCCGCGAAGACGCATCTCATCTGCAAGTGCCACCAAACCTGCATGCGCCGGACCGCGCGGTGCCAACACCAACAGCGGGTAACCCTTATCAATCAGCGCCATCGGGCCGTGTTTGACCTCCGCGCCGGAGAAGGCCTCCGCTTGAATGACACAAGTCTCTTTAAATTTGAGCGCCGCTTCCATCGCCACCGCGTGTCCGGTGCCGCGACCGATCACAAACATTTGCTCGGCGTCCTTTAGCACCTCAATACCCTGTGACCAATCTTGAACTACTGCACGCGACAACACGGACGGCAAGTCGTTGATGGCCGCGTCCAGCGCGTTATCTTGCTGCCACGCCGCCGTAACGCGTGCACCGGCGACCAGCTGGGCAATAAAACTCTTGGTTGCGGCGACACTTTTTTCTTCACCGGCACAAAGCGGGAACACCCACTTTGAGGCCTTGGCCAGCGGCGACTTTTCGTCGTTCACAAAGGCCGCCGTCGTTCCACTGCCGGCACTAAAGAACTGCATCGGCGCGACCAGATCAGGGCTTTGCCCGGACTGTGAAAACGCGGCTGCAAACAAACCCTTGGTCTGAATGTTCGACTGATACAGCGTAATCAAGGACATCGGCAGCGACGTCACCAACCGGCCGAGCCGAGCCATGATCAGGTACGACATAAAGTGTGCCGCATGATCTGAGCTCCCGCGCGCTACAGTCAGAATCGACGACGGCGAGTATTCGCGCAACGCCCGGCCAAAATCCTGATAAAGGTTCGGCTGCGATTCCAGCTGCCGCGCGACGGCGGACGAGGCTTCTTTTGCTTCTGCCAACATCAAACTACTATTCATCAACAATCTCTCTCTTTGATCACACCTGCACTCACAGGAACGCTGGAGTTCAGTTCAACAAATTGCCTTCAACGACGACGCCTTGGATTTCGAGGTCGCGATTGAGAATCACGACATCAGCCCATCCCCCTACTTGGAGCCGACCACGGTCCGGTATCCCCAAGTAGTCCGCCGCGTTTGTGGAGACACGCCGCGAAGCATCGATTAGATCGAGCCCCAGAGTATTAACAAGGTTGCGGAACGCTTGATCCATGGTGAGCGTCGAGCCCGCCAGTGTTCCATCCGCAAGCCGAACCCCGCCCATGCACTTCGTCACCGTGTGGCGGCCGAGACGGTATTCACCATCGGGCATTCCCGACGCTGCGGTCGAATCCGTCACACAAAAAAGTTTGGGGATCGCGCGCAGTGCAACACGCATGGCCCCGGCATGGACGTGCAACAAATCCGGAATGATCTCGGCGTACTCCGCGTTGGCCAGCGCCGCACCAACCATACCCGGTTTGCGATGGTGCATCCCGGTCATGGCGTTAAACAGATGTGTGAAGCCCTTCGCACCATGGGCCATGGCCTCGATCCCTTCTTCGTAGCTACCAGCGGTATGCCCAAGCTGCACGGTAAATCCGGCTGCAACCAAGGATGCAATCAATTGCATGTTGCCGGGCACCTCAGGTGCCAATGTGATAAGGCGAATCGGTGCCAAGCTATGCAGGCGGATCAATTCCGCCGGCGCTAGCGGCCTAGCAAAGTCGGGTTGTGCCCCGAGCATCGCCGCGTTGATATAGGGTCCCTCAAGATGCACCCCGAGCACGCGCGCGCCGCGCGGGGTTTGGGTGCGGGCGCGGCAAATTTCGCCCAATCCCGCGAACGCCGTTTCCAAGTCTTCCGCCGGCGCGGTCATCGTGGTGGCGAGTAGCGCGGTCGTACCGTAGCTGGCGTGAGTCTCGGCAATCACCTCTACCGAATTACCGCCTTCCATCGTGTCTCGACCGCCGCCGCCATGAACGTGCGTATCAATGAAGCCGGGAAGCAAGATGGGAGCGGTGCCTTCGCGCACTCGCTCCGCGTCGATCGGCACTCCGGCAATTGCGAGGACCCGCCCGCTGGCGTCGATGTGCAACTCACCGGCAATGAATCCATCGCCGCTGAGAATATTTCCTTTAATCGTCAATGCCGGCATGTTTTACTCGCGGCGCATCTCGGCGACAAAATCGTAATAGTCGTTCCGGCAATACGAATCGGTCAACTCGACCGCCTTGCCCTGGGCGTTGTAACCAACGCGAGTGATGTACAGCACTGCCTGCCCAACGTCTATACCTAGTTGCGCGGCAAGTTTGGCCGGCGCATTCAGCGCGCGAATGTGCTGGAGGGCACGCACGGGAATCTGTTGTCCCCGCCCAAGATACTCGTACAGCGAACCTTCGACCTCGATCGGGCGTTTCACCACACTTTGCGGCAGCACGCTAACCTCGTAGGCCATCACAACATCGTCTGCCAGGCGCAGGCGCTCCAGTCGGGCAACTTTGGTCGACGCTGAAATACCGAGGCTGAGTTGTTCGTCGGTCGTCGGCAGAACGACCGCCCGCTTCAACCATCTTGATGTCGGCGTGTAACCACGACGCGACAGCTCCTCCGAGAAACTGGAGAGGCGTGATAACGGTTGCTCAAACCTCGGCGCAATGTAGTTGCCGGAGCCTTGACGCCGCACAACCAGCCCCTGATCCACCAAGCGATCGATCGCCTTCCTTGCGGTGACGCGAGAGACATTGAGTGATTCTGACAACAGTCGCTCTGAGGGGAGCGCTTCATCGACCTGATATTGTCCCGCGCGAATAGCGTCTGCAATCTTGCGGGCGATCTGTGCATACAGCGGCGAGTTGTCCCGCGCGTCGAATTTAAGTTCTTTGGCGGTAGGCGTGGCGGATTTCTTCATAGCCCCTGTGCATTAGAAAAGACATCAGACGAGCAGACTGCGCGCGGCTCGATGTCATGCGTCATTAATTTGGACAGATAATACCAATTTAATACCAAATTTCGCAGGCTGGTTCATAATTTGACCCTGCGTTCAATCACAAATACCACCCTGCCCAGACGCTGGGCTAGACTACTTAAATCACACTGTCCGGAGTCTGTTTATGATTGGTTCCGCATTTGCGCATCGCGTAATCGTTGTTTCCACCACAATTTGTGTAATGCTCTTGTTCGCGCCGCCGGTAGACGCCAAAACACTGCGCTGGTCATCCAAAGGTGACGCTTCGACACAGGATCCGCATGGACAGGACGAAAGTTTCACAAAATCGATCAACGGTCTGGTGTACGAACGGCTCTTTCAGCCGGGCAAGGATATGTCCCCCACGCCGTGGCTCGCGGTATCTTCAAAACAGGTGAGTCCGACCAAACGGCTGGTCACACTTCGCAAGGATGTAAAGTTCCACGACGGCTCTCCCTTCACAGCAGACGACGTCGTTTTCTCATTTGAGCGCGCGGCCAAATCGCGCCAGTTCAAAACCTACGCCATCCCCGCAGGCGTCGTCAAAAAAATTGACGACCTGACAGTGGAATTCACCACCACTCAGCCAAACCCGATCAGCCTCATTTCTATCTCCGAAGTACCCATCATGAGCCGTGCGTGGGCAGAAAAGCACAAGGTAACGACCGCGCAGGACTTCACTACCAAGGAAGTCACTTACGCATCCAAGAACGCGATGGGCACCGGGCCATACAAGCTGGTTTCGTTCGAACCCGGCGTTCGTATCGTGCACACCAAGAATGCAGACTGGTGGGGTATCAAGGAAGGCCGCTACGAAAGCAACATCGAACGGATTGAGTATCGTCAGATCACCGGCGACGTGACACGTATGGCGGCGCTGAAATCAGGTGAGCTGGATTTTGTACTCGATCCAAGCCCTCAAGACATTGCGCGACTCAAGGTGGATCGCGATCTAAAGGTCTGGGAAGGCGACGAACTGCGCGTGATCATGATTGCGCTCGATCAGGCACGCGACGAACTGTTGTTTGCCGATGTTAAGGGGAAGAACCCGTTCAAAGACCGCCGTGTCCGCCTCGCCATGTATCAGGCGATCGACGTCAGCGCGATTCAGACACAAGTGATGCGCGGGCTTTCAACACCAACGGCAATTCCGCTGCCCAATCCGAAAGGCGACAGGATCCCGACCGCATTCGAAAAACGATTCGCCTACGACGTCGCGGCAGCCAAACGCCTTCTGACTGAAGCCGGTTACCCGAATGGTTTTGGATTTACGATGCACTGCCCGAATGATCGTTACGTCAACGACGAAAAGATTTGTGTGGCGCTTGCCGGCATGTGGGCTCGTATCGGGCTAACGGTAAAGGTGGACGCCATGCCAAAAGCACAGTATTTCGCGCGCACCCCCAAACAAGAGTTCTCGGTCTGTATGCAGGGATGGGGGGATAACAACAACGACGCGATGTTCACGCTCAAGCCCCTGTTCCACAGCAATAATGGCAAGGGTGCCGGTGAAACCAATTACGGTAACTTTAAAAATGCCGATGTCGACCGGCTCATCAGCCAGGCAGAAGTGGAAATGGATCTAGCGAAACGGCAGAAGATGATCAACGACGCCGTTGAGATTATTCAGCGCGAGGTACACGTCATTCCTTTGCATCGTCAGGTGATCCCTTGGGTGACGCGGGCGAACGTCGCACTTGTACATCGACCAGATAACAAATTTGCGCCTATCTGGATGAAACTCAACTAGCATCAGGGAAAACATCGGTCTGTTGCAAACAGCCTCAAACCCGGCCGCAAACCAAACCACAAACGCCACCTCTCCTTCCAATCACAGCCTGCAACTTATGGAGACCATCCCGACATGGCATTGACATACCTCTGGGCCGGCTTTTTTATCGTTGGCTTTTTAGCCGCGCTCGGGCAATGGATCTTCCTTGGAGACACCGAGGTCTTCAAGAAAATTGTGGATGGCACGTTCGAATCAGCAAAAGTTGGCGTGATGGACATTGCGCTGCCGCTGGCGGGCGTGATGACACTCTGGCTCGGCATTCTCAATGTGGGGGAAAAGGCCGGATTCATCGGCGCCATCGCCAAGCTGATTGCGCCCTTCTTCTCGCGTATCTTCCCCGATGTCCCAAAAAACCACCCGGCCACGGGCCATATGGCGATGAATTTTTCGGCGAACTTCTTGGGTCTGGACAACGCGGCAACACCATTCGGCCTTAAGGCCATGGAAAGTTTACAAAGCCTGAACCCGGTCAAAGACGCCGCCAGCAACGCACAAATCATGTTTCTAGTCCTGCAAACCGCAGGACTCACGCTGATCCCGCTGACAGTCATGGCGCAGCGCGCAGTACTCGGCGCGCAGGACCCGTCCGACATTTTTATTCCGACCCTGATCGCCACCTACGCCGGTACCCTCGTCGCGTTTCTGGCGCTGTCGATCAAACAGCGCATCAATATTCTGGATCCCGTTATCTTTGCGTGGCTGGGTGGCATGACCGCTTTTGTCCTCGGCATCGTCTGGTATTTCAGTAATTTCCTGACGCGCGAAGAGATTCAGACCGTCTCAAAAGTAGCGAGCAACTTTATTTTGCTCGGCATCATCGTTTTGTTCCTCGTTGGTGGATTGCGCAAGAAGGTCAATGTCTATGAGGCGTTTATTGAAGGTGCCAAGGGCGGCATCCAAACCTCGCTAATGATCATCCCCTACCTAGTTGGCATGCTGGTTGCCATCAGCGTACTGCGCAACTCTGGCGTGCTCGGTTTTATTGTCGGCGGCTTCACCTGGCTGTTCACACAACTGGGATTTAATACCGACTTCACACCGGGACTGCCGACCGCCCTGATGAAGTCCGTCAGCGGCAGCGGTGCCCGAGCGATGATGATCGACGCCATGAAAACCTATGGTGTTGATTCGTTTGTCGGACGGTTGGTGAGCATCCTGCAGGGCTCATCCGACACCACGCTCTACATCATCGCGCTCTACTTCGGCTCGGTCGGCATCAGCAAGATTCGTTATGCGCTCTGGTTTGGATTGCTTGCCGACCTCGCTGGGGTGATTGCCGCGATCTGGGTGGCATATCTGTTCTTCCACTGAACAAACCGAACCCGCGCAGCCAAAATTGCGGCGCCTACTGACCACCTCAGTGCTCGTATTTCACACTCAGAACAATCGACGTTTGTGTACGCTCGACCCCGTCGTAGCGCCCAAGAATGTCGAGCGCCTCATCTAACTCTGCGGTGGTCTCAGCTTGCAATACCACCAACACGTCGAACTCCCCCGAGATTGCGTAGATCCCGCTAACTGAAGACATCTTCTTCAGCTCTGCATAGAGGCCATCCGCCTTGCGCGCGTCGATACGAACCAGCGTGTGTGCGGTCACCCGGCTGCGGCTATGCGCCGGGTTCAGCCGAACCGTATACCCCTCGATCACACCGCCCTCCTCAAGCCGTCGGATGCGTTCTTGCACGGTGGCACGCGCCAAGCCGAGTTCACGCGCAATCTCCGCCACGCTACGTCGAGCGTCGCGTCGAAGTATGTCGAGGAGCAATGTTTCAGCCTTGGTCAGGCCGGATACGGTTCGAGTCATATTGAGCCTAAGTTATCAGAATGCAAAAAATTGTCGGCGTTTTGTCAATTTTAGCCCATCTTTTTGCAATATTTGCAGCTTCGTTCTGACAGCCTGCCTCTCTAAAATAGCGACCAGTCAAACACTTTGAAGGAGGCATCATGTTGCACGTCGCACTTATTGGTTCAGGCAAGATTGGTGAAGCCATCGTTACGTTGTTTAACGATATTGGTGGTTACAAAGTCACGGTTGTTGACAAGGATATGACGCGGCTGCAGCCAATGGCCGCACTCGGGGCTTCGATTCATGTTGCCGATGTGGCCAACGACAATCTTGAGACAGCGCTCAAGGGTGTCAACGTCATCTTGTCGGCCTGCCCGTTCTATCTCACCCCGGTGCTGGCGAAACTGGCCCGCAACCTCAACGCGCATTACTTTGACCTCACTGAAGACGTCGCAAGCACGCGAATTGTGAAGGATATCGCCCGCGATGCAAACACGGTGTTTATGCCGCAGTGCGGCTTGGCACCGGGGTTTATCTCCGTGGCCGGCTACGAGCTTGCCAAACAGTTTGAGACGTTGCGCGACGTCAACATGCGCGTCGGCGCCCTGCCGATTTACCCGACAAATGCATTGAAGTACAACCTGACATGGAGCACCGACGGGCTGATCAACGAATACCTCAATCCGTGTGAAGCCATCATTGATGGAAAGCCACGGGAAACCCCGCCGATGGAAGAGCTTGAGCACTTTTCGCTCGACGGTCTCGACTACGAGGCGTTCAATACCTCCGGCGGTCTGGGTACCTTGTGTGAAACCCTTGAGGGCAAAGTTCAGAACCTGAACTACAAGACGGTCAGATACCCGGGGCATTGCGAGATCATGAAGATTCTCCTCAACGATCTTGGCTTGGGCAAACGCCGCGAACTCCTCAAGGACGTGATGGAAACCGCCATCCCAATGACCTATCAAGACGTGGTATTGGTGTTCGTCTCCGTCAGCGGTCAGCGCGAAGGAAGATTAGCCCAAGAGAGCTTTGCAAAGAAAATCTACGCCAAGAAGGTTGGTGGCAAACTGTTGTCTGCAATTCAACTCACGACCGCTTCCGGAATCTGCACGATGGTGGACCTACTTGCGAAAGGCGAACTCAAGGGGCGCGGCTTTGTGCGCCAAGAGTCTGTCAGCCTCCCGCAATTCCTGGCTAACCCATTTGGAGAGTTTTACGCATGAACGCCCCGCTGACTTCGACCACGACGTCACTTCTCGCTAATCTGGGGGTTGTATTAGCCCCCAACGCGGGGAGCGGCATCATTGCGCGCTCGCCAATTGATGGCAGCCAGCTTGCTGTACTGAAACCAGACACCAAGGCAGAGGTCTCGGCAAAAATTGCGACGGCACACATTGCGTTTTTGGCATGGCGAAATGTGCCCGCACCGAAACGCGGCGAGTTTGTGCGGTTGTTTGGCGATGAGCTTCGCGCCAATAAAGATACACTCGGCCAATTGGTGACCATCGAGTCGGGCAAGATACTGCAAGAAGGTTTGGGCGAAGTCCAAGAGATGATTGACATCTGCGACTTCGCCGTGGGCATCTCGCGTCAACTCTATGGCCTAACGATTGCCACCGAACGTCCGAAGCACCGCATGATGGAGCAGTGGCACCCGCTTGGTGTGGTTGGCATCATCAGCGCGTTTAACTTTCCAGTAGCCGTCTGGGCATGGAACTCTGCACTTGCGTTGGTGTGCGGCAACAGCCTAGTTTGGAAGCCGTCAGAAAAGACACCACTCACGGCATTGGCTTGCCAAGCACTGCTGGATCGCGCCATGGCGAGGTTCACCGCTGCTGGCGGCACCGTCCCCGAAGGCCTCTCGCAAGTGTTGACGGGCAATGCAGACGTAGGTGAGGTGTTGGTCGATGATGCACGTGTAGCATTGGTATCGGCGACCGGCTCAACCCGCATGGGTCGCGCGGTTGCAGCACGCGTCGCAACCCGGCTTGGTCGCAGCTTGCTGGAACTCGGCGGCAACAACGCCGCCATCGTCGCACCCTCTGCCAATATGGATTTAGTGTTACCGGCCGGACTTTTCTCGGCGGTCGGAACCGCGGGCCAGCGCTGCACCACCTTGCGCCGAATGATTGTCCACACGTCGATTGCCGATCAACTAATCACTCGACTGAAGGCCGCCTACCGGCACGTCCGTATCGGCAATCCGCTCGATGCAAAAACTCTCATCGGCCCGTTGATCGACCGCGCGGCGTTTGACGGCATGCAGGCGGCGTTATCCGCGGCAAAGGAACAGGGCGGCATCGTCACTGGCGGCGAGCGCGCCCTTGAGGCCGAGTTTGCTAACGGTTATTACGTTCATCCGGCAATAGTCGAAATGCCCTCGCAAACAACATGTGTCCACCACGAAACGTTTGCGCCAATCCTGTACGTGATGCGATACGAAACACTCGATGAAGCCATCACCATGCAGAATGCCGTGCCACAGGGCTTGTCGTCATCCATCTTCACCAACGATATGCGCGAGGCAGAAATTTTCTTGTCCGCGTCGGGAAGTGACTGCGGCATTGCGAATGTGAACATCGGCACCTCGGGTGCTGAAATCGGCGGCGCGTTTGGCGGAGAGAAAGACACTGGCGGCGGTCGCGAGTCTGGCTCCGATAGTTGGCGCGCCTACATGCGCCGCACGACCAACACGATTAACTACTCGGCGGACCTTCCGCTGGCGCAGGGCATTGTGTTTAACCTCGAGAACTAATCATGGTTTTGAAGTCGTTGCTGGCAGCGGTTGTTGGATCGGTTGACGCGGAGAGGTTGTTCAAGACTCTTCATGTTCCCCCATCTCTGACCGCCGAGGGAGGCGTCGTTAGCCGGGCACACGTGGCGCAAGCCATGAACATGGTGCTATTCAACGATCTACTCACCAGGGTGCCAAGCGGTCGTGCCTACGTCGAGGAAACGATTGCCGCAGGCGGCAAAGTTAACTTCGACCACGGCGCGTTACGCACCGTCGCCTGGCCGGCCAACGGTGGCTTGCCGTCGGGTCGTGTTGCAATCACCCGCCTGCTTGAACCGCTCGGCTTTGCTCAGGCGGATGTCTTTCCCCTGCCACGACTGAAGATGACCGGCTACGCCTATCGCCATATCGACTTGCCTGAGGAAATCGCACAGTTTTTTGTCAGCGAGTTACACCCCGAGCAGTTTTCCCCAGCTTTCCAAACAGCGGTAACCCGTGTGGTGTCGACGTCGACGGATCCACTCACATCCAGTGAGACAACACTCTTGGCCAGACTTGCCAACAGCGAAACATTGAACCACGATGAGGCCGAGGACTTGGTGCGCGCATGTGTACGCGGCTTCGGTCGGCATCACGCCGAACCATCACTCATGGACTATGAAACCCTCAAAGCGGAATCCGCCGAGATGGCATGGATCTCCACGGAGGGCAACGCGTTTAACCATGCCACCGACCGCGTGGCGGACGTTTTCGCCACTGCCGAGGCACAGCGTGTGGCCGGCCGGGCCATCAAGGAAAAAGTCGAAGTTTCGACGTCGGGACGCGTCCGTCAGACGGCTCTGATTGCCGACAAGGTGACACGTGGCTTCATCGATGCCGATGGCCAGCGTGTCGAGCGTGTTGTGCCGGGATCGTTCTACGAGTTTATTTCGCGCGATTTATTCCCCGACTCAAAGCGGCTCGATCTTGCCTTTGATACCGGCAACGCAACCGGCATCTTTAACGTTACCGCAACCGGCGAAAAGTAAAACTCCTTTATCGGCGGGCATCTTCAAGGCTTTTTGCCTGAAACTGCCCGTCAATAAACATGTTCCTTTTTCGGCTTTCTGCATTCCCCGCTAACGCGTGATGGTGCTGCACAGCGCCACTTGGTCAAAGCAGGCAAAATAGTCTCCTCGCCAATTCCTGTCCTCGATTGCCACACGGCTGTCTGTTGCCGACCTTGCCCATGCGGTGCACCTCACCGCTTGAACACCACGGAGATCATGTGAATATCACCTCTCGCCTTAGCAGCGCGTTAATCGTCTTAACTCTCGTCTCGGCCCTCGGCATCACCACGAAGGCAGAAGCACAGTCGAGCCCCGCCACCGGTACGATGCTGTTGCGCCAGCCTGCGATCTCGCGCGACCATCTTGCCTTTGTTTATGCCGGCGATATCTGGCTCGCGGATCGCAACGGTAGCAACCCCACACGTCTCACCACACACCCGGCAGACGAATTAGCGCCGGCATTTTCGCCAGATGGCAAGATGATCGCGTTCTCGGCGCGTTACGACGGCAATACCGATGTGTACATCATGCCGATCAGCGGTGGACAGCCGAAGCGGCTGACGTGGCATCCCGCAGTCGACACCGTCAATGGTTGGAGTAACGATGGCAAACGTGTCTTGTTTGCGTCGTCACGCGAAGTCGCTAACGGCCGCAGCAATCAGTTGTATGAGGTGGCGGTAGACGGCGGCTTTGAAAAGAAGGTGATGGAAGCACAAGCCTTTGAGGGGCGCTGGTCGCCCGACGGCAAACGTATTGCTTACCGCCCCTATCGTACCGGCCACAGCAACAACGCAGGTTGGCGGCTCCATCGTGGTGGCAGCACCCCGCCGATTTGGATCATTGATCCCGCCACCAACGCGTGGGAACGGGTTCCCGCCACCAATGCCAATGACACTAATCCGTTGTGGGTTGGTGGTGATGTCGTCTTCATCTCAGACCGCGACAATATTGCCGCGAATCTATTCGCATACAACACACAAACCAAGGCGGTTCGACAACTAACCAAAGAAGGGGTCTGGGATATCCGGCATGCCGCCGTGCAAGGTGAGAGTGTTGTCTATGAAGTGGGCGGTCGGCTCAAAGAACTGAACCTCAAAACCATTGCGGTGCGTGAGTTGGCAATCAACATCACCACGCAAGCACCGCAAGCCCGTCCACAGTACAAAGACGCTGCCGCAAACATCACCTCGGCGTTCCTGTCTGCTACCGGCAAACGCGTGGTTGTCACGGCGCGCGGTGATGTATTCACCGTTCCTGTCAAAGACGGATCGACGCGTAACGTTACGCAGACTTCGGGCGTGCGTGAGAAGGACGGCATGTGGAGCCCTGACGGCAAACGCGTCGCCTATATTTCCGACGCCGGGCGCAAACATGCACTCGTGTTGCGCGACCAAGCCGGACTGGAACCCGCCAAATCGATGCCGCTTGGGATCAATGGTGGCTACTTCAATTTGTTGGCGTGGTCGCCGGATGGCAAAACCATCATCTACGCCGACAACATGCTGAACCTTTACGCCATCAGCTTGGAAACCGGCACGTCGCGCATCATCGACAATCGAGGTCGCCGCGGACCAATCACGGTTTCGTTCTCGCCAGATAGCCGCTGGCTCTCCTACATCACGGTCGGCGAGAACTACCTAGGGCGGGTGCGGATACACGACTTCACCACTGCCAAAACTTTCACGGTCACTGATGGCATGAGCATGGCGGATAGCCCCGTGTTCGGTGGTAGCGACTATCTATATTTCACAGCGTCGATCAACGCTGGGCCGTCGCTCGTTGGCTTGGATATGTCGTCGCAGGAACGCCCGATCCGCGACGGCATTTACGCAATCGTGCTTGCAGCAGATGGCAAATCGCCGATGGCACCGCGCACGGCTGATGAGGAAGACAAGCCGGCGGCAAAGGCAGATGGACTGGCGGCGGCACCGACAGTCCCAGCTTCAGCTTCAGCAACACCCGCCGCGACACCCCCGGTCAATCCCGCAAGCGCCGGCACGACTGCAGCAAAACCACCAAAACCGGTACGTATCGACTTTGAAGGTATCCAAAATCGAATCGTTGCTCTACCCGTTGCCGAACGCAATTACAGCAGCCTGCAAGTTGCGTCAGATGGCGCGCTGTTCTATCTGGATAACCGCCAACCCGGTACCAGCGCCGAACCGCCAGATGCAGAATCGACCGGCAACGCTGAGCTGGTGCGTTTCGGCTTCGAGGAGCGCAAACCCAAAACGATCAAACAAGGACTGCAGAGTTTCTCGATCGGCGCAGACGGCAAAAAAGTACTGCTGCGATACGCACGCGGCAAACTCGAGATCGCCGACGCCAACGAAAAGCTTGATGCCAAGCCGATCGACACCAGCCAAGTTGGTATGTTGGTGAATCCGCGCGAAGAGTGGCAACAGATTTTTGACGAAGCCTGGTGGATGCAGAAGGAGTTCTTCTACGACGCGAAATTGCACGGACTTGATTGGGATGCCGTCTACAAGCGTTATCAGCCGATGGTCGCGCATGTACAACGCCGCGAGGACTTAAACGACGTTCTTCGCGAAATGATCGCCGAGTTGCAAGTCGGCCATAACAATGTCGGTGGTGGTGATGTTCACCGCGAACGTCCTTCTGCCGTCGGCATGCTTGGTGCCGACTTTGTGGTGGAGGGTAATCGCTACCGGATCAAGAAGATCTATACGGGTGATCGTTGGAACCCGTTCCTACGCGCCCCACTCGCCACACCCGGGCTTGGTGTGCGTGAAGGTGACTACGTGTTCGCTGTGAATGGCCGCGAGTTGACCAGCGAGACGAATCTGTTTGCAATGTTTGACAACACGGTCAATAAACAAGTCACGTTGACGATTGGCGGTGACGCCACCCGCAAGGGTGCGCGCAATGTCGTTGTCCCACCGATTGCGGCTGAAGGTGCATTGCGACAGTGGAACTGGATCGAGAGCAACCGAGCGTATGTCGATAAGGCAACCAACGGGCGCGTCGCATACGTCTATCTGCCGGACACTGGTGGCGAAGGCTACAAGTACTTCAATCGGATGTTCTTTGCACAGGTGGACAAGGACGGCATCATCGTTGATGACCGCCGCAACAGCGGAGGTCAAGCCGCAAATTACGTTACCGAGTTGTTAGGTCGCCCGTATCTGGCTGGGTGGAAGGATCGCGCCGGTATGGTCTTCGAAACCCCCGGTGGCGGCATCTATGGCCCCAAAGCGATGCTGATCGATCAGGACGCCGGCTCCGGTGGCGATTTCCTGCCGTACGCATTCAAGCGTATGGGCTTGGGGCCGTTAATCGGTAAGCGCACCTGGGGTGGCCTTATCGGCATTTCCACGAATCCACCGCTGATTGATGGCGGCACAATGTCGGTTCCGTTCTTCCGCTTCTTCACTCCCGAAAAGGAATGGCGCATCGAGAACGAAGGTGTAGCACCGGATATGGACGTCGAACTCGATCCGACAGCTGTTAATCGCGGTCGTGATACACAACTTGATGCTGCCATTCAATCGGTGATGCAGCGCATGAGTAGTGACAAAACTCGCGCCCAGCGCCTTGAGCCACCTAAACCGGCAGCACTAGGCAAGTAGGAACGAGTCACATCAGGACGCGTCGATTACTTCAACAAAACGCCACCGTTCGGTGGCGTTTTGTTTTGGCGGGCATTTACGATTCGCCGGTCAGCCTGAACTGAAGGAATCGAAGTTTCGTTGATCGCTTGCCAGCGCAATCTTGTATCTGCAGCCGAAAATCGATTGTTGGATGCAGCGGTCATTTGCGTGGCAATAAGGAAGTCGTTTTCCCCGTCCTTAGTGGAGACATGTTGGCAGTGGCAAAAAATTGGAAAGCGATATAATTTCCTCCACTAAATGAGCGGAGTCACCCCATGCATTTGAAGAACGCTTCACGAGCCCTCTGTATCGTTTTGACTTTGTCCCTAGGGTCTACGCCGGCGCTAGCCTGTACCGGTATTTCGCTGAAGTCGGGAGACGGTGCGGTAGTGGTCTCGCGCACGGTAGAGTGGGCGCTCAGTGATGCAAAACACGACAGTCTCGTGCTTTTCCCGCGCAACCATGCCTACACCGCACAAACCCCTGAGGGATACAACGGTTTGAGCTGGAAGGGACGCTACGGATTCGTCTCCCTTCGCGCCTACGACCAAGACTATGGCCCGGATGGCTTGAACGAAGTCGGTTTATACGTGGGCATGTATTACTTTCCCGGCTTCGCTGACTTCGCTCCATATGAGAAAGCCCAAGCCAAACGATCGGTCAGTGTTGGGGACTGGATGCGCTGGATGCTGTCATCTTTCAAAACAGTAGCGGACGTGCGAGCCGCACTTTCCGACGTGAGAGTTGTCAACGTGGATGACCCCAGATTTGGCGGCGCGGCCCTGCCGTTTCACTGGAAGGTTGCAGACCCAACAGGTGCCTCGATTGTCATTGAGATCATTGACGGCGGTCAGGTCAAGGTTCACGACACTGTTATGGGCGTCGTGACAAATTCCCCGACCTACGACTGGCACGTGACCAATCTGCGCAACTATCTTGGCCTTCAGCAGGGCCCAAAAGCTGCCGTTACGCTGGACCGCGTAAGTTTGTCGCCACTTGGCGCGGGCTCCGGTTTGTTGGGCTTGCCGGGTGACTTTACGCCGCCGTCCCGCTTCGTGCGCGCGGCAGCGTTTGTCTCATCCGTGCGCCCACTCGCCACCGCCGAGGACGCGGTAGGCGAATCGTTCCGGATCTTGGACAGCTTCAACATTCCGCTCGGTTCTTTGGCGCCAAGCAAGGACCAAGCAAAAGACATCCCGAGCGCAACACAAATCACCACTGCATCTGATCTCAAAAATCGTGTTCTGTACTTCCACACAATGGCCAACCGGCAAGTTCAAAAGCTCGACTTGAAGACGATTGATTTTGAGAAAATCCCACAGCAAGTTTTGAACAGCGGAACCAGCCGCAAGCAGGCGATCCGCGACATCACGGTGGATGTGAAGACCAGCCGCTAAGGCGCATTCGTGCCTTGATCAAAAACGTGTCATTTCGTGGCGGTTTCTGGGAGAACCCGCTCGAAACACGGTGGGAGTCCTGTCAATGCGGCGCAAATGCTCGCCGAAGAGGACACATAAAACTGGCACGCCCGACAGGACTCGAACCTGTTACCCCCGGCTTAGAAGGCCGGTGCTCTATCCAGATGAGCTACGGGCGCGTGGGACTTGGTCGATCGGATCAATATGCTAAGGTCAGCGCTGTATCGGGGCCAAAATTTCGGAGCTAAAAATGGTCGGAGTGATAGGATTCGAACCTACGACATCTTGCTCCCAAAGCAAGCGCGCTACCGGGCTGCGCCACACTCCGACGGGTACAACTTAGCCGCAAATTATACCGCGCTGCGAGCATACCTACAACCTCAAGACAAAGAAAAAGGGCGCTGTTTCCAGCGCCCTTTCTAAATCGCTTAAGGCTGCGACCGCGTTACTGTGGCTGGTTGTCTGTTGCGGGAGCATCAACCGGCGCGTCCGTACGTGCAGGCTTGGCTGGCGCATCCAGCAGCGCCTTCATCGACAAACGAACACGACCCTTATCGTCCGCTTCCATAACCTTCACTTTGACGATCTGACCTTCTTTCAGATGATCAGCAACCGCATTGACCCGCTCATGGGCGATCTGCGAGATGTGCAGCAGACCATCTTTGCCAGGGAGCAGTTGAACGATGGCACCGAAGTCGAGTAAACGAACAACCGGGCCTTCGTAGATACGACCAACTTCAATTTCTGCAGCGATGGCTTCGATACGCTGTTTGGCCGCTTCACCTGCTTCACCGGACAAACACGCAATCGAAATGGTGCCGTCGTCTTGAATATCGATTTCGGTACCAGTCTCGCGCGTGATGGCTTGAATAACGCTACCGCCCTTGCCGATAACTTCACGAATCTTGTCCGGATGGATTTTGATTTTGATGATCCGCGGCGCAAATTGCGACAGCTCGGAACGAGCAGTTGGTACTGCCTGTTTCATCAAGCCCAAGATATGCATGCGGCCTTCTTTGGCTTGTTTCAGTGCGACATCCATGATCTCTTTGGTGATACCCATGATCTTGATGTCCATCTGCAACGCGGTGATACCTGCGTCGGTACCAGCAACCTTAAAGTCCATGTCGCCCAAGTGATCTTCGTCGCCCAAGATGTCGGTCAACACGGCAAACTTTGCGCCGTCCTTGATCAGGCCCATGGCAACACCGGCCACGTGCGCCTTCATCGGCACGCCAGCGTCCATTAGTGACAGACAACCGCCGCAAACTGACGCCATCGAGGACGACCCGTTTGACTCGGTGATCTCGGAGACCACGCGCATCGCGTAACCAAATTCTGCTTCAGTCGGCAATACCGCCGCCAACGCGCGTTTGGCCAGACGGCCGTGACCAATCTCGCGACGCTTCGGTGTACCAACACGACCGGTTTCGCCGGTTGAGTATGGTGGGAAGTTGTAGTGGAACATGTAACGATCTTTGTACTCGCCTTGCAGGGCGTCGATCATTTGTGAATCTTTCAACGAACCCAGAGTTGCGACCACCAACGCCTGCGTTTCGCCACGGGTGAACAACACCGAGCCGTGTGTACGCGGCAACACCGAAGTGCGAATCGAAATCGGGCGAACGGTACGTGTGTCACGTCCATCGATACGTGGTTCACCATTCAAAATCTGGCTGCGAACGATTTTCGATTCAATCGCGAATAACAGCGACGAAACCGTATTTTTGTCTGGGGCACCTTCAGCACCGGTACACAACGCAGTGATTACACGCTTGTTGATATCAGAGAGTTGCTCGGAGCGCGCGCCTTTGGACTTGATGCGAAATGCCGCATCCAAATCCGCCGCCGCCATGGTGTTAATCTGGTCAATAAGAGCCTGCGGTGGCACTGGCGCGGTCCACGCCCATGGGTCTTTGCCAGCTTCGTCGGCCAAGTCAAGGATGGCGTTTATGACAGCCTGTTGTTGATCGTGGCCATATACGATGCCGCCCAACATGACGTCTTCCGGCAACTCAAGCGCTTCCGATTCAACCATCAATACTGCGGTGTCCGTACCCGCAACGACGAGGTTCATTTGCGATGTTTCGAGTTCGGTCTTGGTTGGATTGAGGATGTATACACCGTCCAGATAACCTACACGCGCCGCACCGATTGGGCCTTCAAACGGCACACCTGCGAGGGTAACGGCAGCAGAAGCACCGATCATGGCAACGATGTCGGAATCAATTTCCGGGTCTGATGACAGTACGGTGGCGATGATCTGCACCTCGTTGTAAAAACCGTCTGGGAACAGCGGACGCAGCGGACGATCGATCAGGCGGCTGGTGAGAATTTCTTTCTCGGAAGGGCGACCTTCGCGCTTAAAGAAGCCACCGGGAATCTTGCCGCCGGCAAATGTTTTTTCCTGGTAATCCACGGTCAACGGGAAAAAATCTTGACCTTCTTTTGCGTCGCGGCGAGCCACGCAAGTAACGAGTACAACGGTGTCATCCAGCGAGACCAATACGGCGCCGTCAGCCTGCCGAGCGATCTCCCCAGTTTCCAGCGTCAACGTATGACGTCCGTATTGCAGTGTTTTTTTAATGGCTTTCATTCGGGAATTCCCTTGATGTTTGCAGTGAGATTAAAACTTGTGTGCGGTATCGGTGCTTTGCATCGACAGATCGCGACAATAGAGATCTGCGAAAAGGACTTACAACCGGGACAACAAAAACGTGGGCGATACAACCGTAATTCATTGACGCAACAAATGAAAAAGCCCCGCTGCCAATATCTCGGACAGTGGGGCTAATCTGATTCCGTAACTCCGCTTACTTGCGCAGGCCGAGTTTGTCGATTAGTGAGCGATAGGTATCAAGCTTGGTACGCTTGAGGTAATCCAGCAAACTGCGACGCTTGGACACCATGCGGAGCAGGCCACGGCGACCATGATGATCCTTAACGTGTTTCTTGAAGTGTTCGGTGAGTTCGTTAATCCGGTTTGTGAGCAATGCGACTTGCACTTCCGGAGAGCCCGTATCGCCTTTTGCGCGACCGTGCTGTGCAATTACTTCAGCGGTTCTTACCGTCGTTGTCATGTCTAATCCTGTCAAATCCAACATCCTGTCGCGGATGATTGCGGCGCTCGGAACTGTTCCTACTAGCGAGGTCCAAATTATAGCCCAAAATCGACAAAGAACACTACAAAATCAGGGGTTTCACCGCCAGCCGCTCAGCCTCTGCGACGCTTCGGGCAACGAGAACTACAGATGGCGGGGTCGATCTCTACAGCCGCATTACGCGACTCGGTGAAAGGCGAAAACTGTTCGCCACCTGCTCAACCAGACCAACACCAAGAAAGCGTTGGCCTTGGTCGTACACCGCGTGTTCGCCTTGCGTGTTCGGTAAACTCTCTAGCCCGACCCAACCACCATGTGAAAAAATTCCGGCGTCTGCTCCATCCAGCGTGAACAGAGGAAGCGACATACACAGCGAGGAAGGCGGCCACAGAAAGGTCTCCAGCAATTCGTCGCCGACCACATCAAGGGTGTCGAGGGACAACGCATCGGCCACACGAAAGCCGCCAGTTGCTGTGCGCCTAAGCGCCGTCAGATGGGCCCCACATCCTAGCCGCTTGCCAATGTCTTCCGCCAGCACTCGGATGTAGGTACCTTTGCTCACGTCAACGTCGATTACCATCTCCGCATCGGTCAGCGAAATGAGCTTGATTGCGTAAATGTGAATGTGGCGTGCGGTGCGCTCTACCTCAATGCCTTTGCGCGCCAGTTCATACAAAGGCACACCCGCTTGTTTGAGTGCGGAATACATCGGTGGGATTTGTGTCTGCTCTCCAACCAACTTTTCGAGCACGGCGGTGGCACGCGCCGAATCGAATTCAACCGGGCCGCTCGGTTGGATTATCCCCTCGATATCACCGGTGGTACTGACTTCGCCGAGTTTCAACGTCGCACGGTAGGACTTCTCGGCGTCCAACATGAAGCGGGAAAATTTTGTCGCCTCGCCAAAACACACTGGCAAAAGCCCTGTGGCGAAGGGATCTAGCGTACCCGTGTGGCCAGCTTTCTGGGCACGGAAGATTCGCTTGGCCGCTGCCATCGCCTGGGTTGACGACAGACCCGCAGGCTTATCGAGCAGCAGCACACCGTTAAGCTCGCGGCGAATGACCGGCGCCCGTCGTTCAGTCTTCATTGCTGTGGCACAGTACAGAAAGCGGACGGCGCGCCGCTAAACTGCCGCACCCTCGCTGTCACGCGGGTGTTTGGCATCATCAGCCACGGCATCGCTGATGAGTTTAGAAAGGTGCGCGCCACGCTCAATGGAATGGTCCACTTCAAAGTGTAGCGCCGGCACAGTACGAATTGTCAGTCGTTTCGCCAGCTGCATGCGCAAAAAACCCGCCGCACTATTGAGTCCACGTCTGCACGACTCTGCCTGGGCTTCATTACCAAGCTGGGTGAAGAAGATCTTGGCGTGTGAGTTATCACTCGCTAATTCAACACCTGTTAGCGTCACCATGGAGACGCGCGGATCGCGCATCTCCAGCCGGATGAACTCTGAAACTTCGCGCTGTATCTGATCCGCGATTTTGCGATTACGTGCGTCTGACACGGCGTTTTGCTCCCGCCCTAAGGCGATCTCTCGGGCGATCTATGTGATGAAAAATAACCGATTGCTATTCGAGGGTACGCGCGACTTCCGTTGTCTCAAAGGCCTCGATCTGGTCGCCTTCCTTGATGTCATCAAAGTTCTTAACTGAAAGGCCGCATTCAAATCCGCTCTTGACCTCTTTAACATCATCTTTGAAGCGTTTCAGGGAATCCAGCTCTCCGGTGAAGATAACCACACCATCGCGAAGAAGGCGAATCGAAGAACCACGCTTGATGACACCATCGAGGACAAAACATCCGGCAACAGCGCCAACCTTAGAAATCTTAAACACGGTACGGATCTCGACCAAGCCCAGTACAACCTCCTTGATCTCTGGCGACAACAATCCGCCCAGTGCCGCCTTCACGTCATCCACTGCTTCGTAAATGATGTTGTAGTAGCGGACTTGCACACCAGATGTTTCGACCAGCTTGCGTGCGCTTGCATCCGCGCGCACGTTGAAGCCGATGATAACTGCTTTCGAGGCAAGGGCCAGGTTCACATCTGACTCGGTGATTGCACCAACCCCGGCGTGCACCACATTGACCTTGACTTCCCCAGTCGTGAGTTTACCAAGTGCATGTGACAGCCCTTCGTACGAGCCCTGCACGTCGGCTTTGATGATGACCGTGAGCGAACGAACTGCGCCTTCACCCATTTGCTCAAAAGCATTTTCAAGTTTTGCCGCCTGCTGCTTGGCTAGCTTTACGTCGCGATACTTGCCCTGACGGAACAACGCAATTTCGCGCGCCTTGCGTTCATCGTTCAGCACCATCATGTCGTCACCCGCACTAGGCACATCAGTCAAGCCCTGCACTTCGACCGGAATCGACGGCCCAGCGGAATCGATGCTCTTGCCATCCTCGTCTATCATCGCCCGAACACGGCCAAATACGCCGCCTGCCAGTAAAGTGTCGCCTTTTTTCAGCGTACCCGACATCACCAGTACGGTGGCCACAGGACCACGTCCTTTGTCGAGGCGCGCTTCAATCACCACACCTTTTGCCGGTGAATCCGTGACTGCCTTGAGTTCGGCTACTTCGGCCACCAACAGAATTGCTTCGAGCAATGCATCGATGCCCGCACCGGTGCGCGCCGACACCGGCACAAACATGACGTCGCCGCCGTACTCCTCTGGCAGCACATCGTTAGCAACGAGGTCTTGTCGCACCCTTTCGAGATTTGCCTCGGGCTTGTCGACTTTGTTGATCGCCACGATCATCGGCACATTCGCAGCTTTTGCATGCGCAATGGCTTCCTTGGTCTGCGGCATAACGCCGTCATCTGCCGCAACCACCAAAATCACGATATCGGTGATTTGTGAACCACGCGCACGCATCGCCGTGAAGGCTTCGTGGCCAGGCGTATCAAGGAACGTAATGACCCCCTTCGGTGTTTGTACATGATAGGCACCAATGTGCTGCGTAATGCCGCCAGCTTCTCCTGACGCTACACGAGCCGTACGAATCTTATCGAGCAGCGAAGTCTTGCCGTGGTCGACGTGTCCCATGATGGTCACAACCGGCGGGCGGGTAATCATGTCTTCCGGCTTGTGTTCGATGGCCTCGACCAAATACGCCTCTGGGTCATCCGCCTTTGCCGCGCTCGCGGTGTGGCCCATTTCCTCGACCACCAACATCGCGGTTTCTTGATCCAGCACTTGGTTGATCGTAACCATCGAGCCAAGTCGCATCATGGTCTTGATCACTTCAGCAGCCTTAACCGCCATCTTTTGCGCCAATTCGCCGACCGTGATGGTCTCGGGCACCAGCACTTCGCGCACCACCGGCTCGATAGGCGCTTGGAAACTAGTTGCATCCGCATCATCGTGGTGCGCTTTTGCGCGTCGACCCCGCCATCCCTCCCGGCCACCTGAGGCATCACCGCGCGTTTTGATGCCACGACGTTTGTTGGCGTCGTCCGCCCATGTCGTGGTCTTGGGAGGTTTCTTGGCGGGCTTCTTGTCGGTTTTGACCTGACCGTCGGCGTCTTTAATCACTGGGCGATGTAGCGTGCCTTCGGTCAGCGGCGGGTCTTTCTTCAAGACCACCCTCTCGCCAATGCGCGGTCGATTAGGGTCTACCGAAATCGTCGCCTTTGCCACGAGTACGGCGGCAGGCGCGGCGGGAGCAAGCGCTACAGCCGACGCATTAATGTCGGCCTCAGCAATCGGCGCAGACTTGCCAACTTGCGTCGCCGGCGCGTCGGCGGCATCCTGTGTGTCCGTGGCTTCGTCGGCTTTTTTCGCGCGTCGCTTGGGTGCCTGTATTTTTGCTTTTTCTTCTGCCTGCTTGGCGAGCAGAGCCGCCGTGCGCTCTTCCTCTGCTCTGCGCTTGGCCAATTCTTCTTCGTCGATGATCGGCTGTGCCGGTTCCGCGAGAACTTCTACAGGCATCTCGGAGGCAGCATCTACCTTGACAAACGTGCGTTTCTTGCGGACTTCCACCTGAATCGTGCGGGCCTTGCCGGTCGCATCGGACTTCTTGATCTCAGACGTCTGTTTGCGCATCAGCGTAATTTTTTTCTTCTCTTCCTTATGGCCGTGTGACGCTTGCAAAAATGCGAGCAGGCGCGTCTTGTCCGCCTCAGCGAGTGGCTCATCTGGGGCGGACTTAGCAACGCCGGCCGACTTGAGTTGCTCAATGAGCAACTCGGGTGTCAGCTTCAGTTCCTTAGCAAATTGTTCAACGGTTGTTTGTGCCATGCGTTACCTTGTTTCTTCGTTCGTGCTTTGCGATTTCAAAATGTCGGGCGGAGATTAGGCAGATTCGGTGACGAACCAAGGCGCTCTGGCCGTCATGATGAGTTGTTTGGCGCGCTCTACTTCCATGCCAGTCATCTCAGTCAACTCGTCGATGGCCAAATCGGCGAGATCCTCCATGGTCTGCACGCCTTTTGAGGCGAGCAAATGTGCAGTTTCCGCATCCATGCCTTCCAGGGCAAGTAGATCATCTGACCCTGTTTCCATCGATTCTTCTGACTTAATCGCGGCTGTGACGAGCGCGTCACGGGCGCGGCGACGTAATTCGTTGACCGTGTCTTCGTCGAAGGCTTCAATCTCGAGCATCTCGCTCAATGGCACATAAGCGACCTCCTCGAGGTTACTAAACCCCTCCGCAATCAAGATATTGGCGACTTCCTCATCGACGTCAAGTTTTTCGATGAACAATTGCTGGATCGACTGCTGTTCGGTTGAGCGGCGCTCACTGGCGGTTTCTTCAGTCATGATGTTGAGTTGCCAGCCGGTCAACTCAGACGCAAGCCGGACATTTTGCCCGCCACGACCAATGGCCTGCGCTAGTTGCTCTTCGTCTACTACCACATCCATCGCATGTCGTTCCTCATCAACGATGATCGACGACACTTCCGCCGGCGCAAGCGCATTGATCACAAACTGCGCGGGGTCAGCCGACCACAAAATGATGTCGACCCGCTCACCTGCCAACTCGCCGGTAACGGCTTGGACGCGCGAACCGCGCATGCCAACACAAGTCCCGATTGGATCAACTCGTGGGTCATTCGACTTCACTGCGATTTTTGCGCGCAGACCCGGGTCGCGTGCAGCCGCCTTGATTTCTAACAGTCCTTCTTCAATCTCCGGAACTTCGAGTTCGAACAGCAACTTAATGAAATCCGGCGAGATACGGGAGAGCACTAACTGCGGTCCACGCAGGTTGCGGTCGATCTTCAGCAGAAAGGCGCGCACACGATCGCCAACACGCAAATTCTCTTTAGGGATCAACTCGGATTTCGGAAGCAAGGCCTCGATGCGACCCGATTCCACAATCACGCTACCACGTTCCATGCGCTTGATGGTACCGGTGACCAGTTGCTCATCGCGCGCCAAAAAATCCTGCAGGATCTGTTCGCGTTCGGCATCACGGATTTTTTGCAGGATGACCTGCTTGGCCGTCTGTGCGCCGATACGACCGAAATCAACAGCCTCGAGCGGTTCTTCAATTACGTCGCCGAGTTGCAGGTTCTCGCCGCGCGCGGGCGCATCGGTAATGGCGATTTGACGGGCAGGCTCCTCGTGCTCTTCATCCGGCACAACAATCCAACGACGAAACGCCTCATATTCGCCCGTAAGTCGATCTATTTCCACCCGGACATCCGCTTCGTCTTGCAGCACCTTATCGGCAAATTTTCTCTTGGTCGCCGATGCCAACGCCATTTCCAGTGCGATAAAGACGGTCTCTCTCGGGACACTTTTCTCTCTAGCAAGGGCGTCAACCAGCAACAAAATTTCTCGGCTCATTTTTTACATCTCCATCGTATCTGCTAGGCCTCTACGGGTCAGACGCAGGTGTTTACTTTTTTTTCTAAATCTGTGGGATCAATCGCGCTTTTTCGATCTGACCAAGTTTTACGCACACGGTTTTTTCACCGCCGCTCTCGACCGACGCGGCTTTATCCGCTGCTTTGATGGACTTTCCCGATTTGCGCACCGACTTGGTTGGCTCCCCACCATCGGCAATCAGAAACGTCACCTCATCTTCTTCGACGCTTGACACCATCCCGTCGAAGCGCTTGCGGCTCTCAACCATCGTATTCAAACGAACTCGCACCGGCTGGCCGCGAAAACGCCAAAAATCCTTCGCGGTCTTTAACACCCGGTCCAACCCAGGGGAAGAAATCTCCAGCCGTTCGTACTCTACGTTTTCGACGGTTAGCGCATGCGATAGCTGATTGCTTACCTTACTACAGTCCTCAACCGTGACAAAACCCTTGCCTTCCGGCCGATCAATGAAGACCCGAAGCAGTCCGCGCGGCGCTCGCTCGATCTCTACGAGCTCCAGGGAGAAGCTCCGCAATGCGTCATCAACGATTTTTTCTAGGTTTGCCAATCTACAAGTCCTTTGCGCGTGCTCCTCGCGCCAAGGTCGTACATCGGCGGTGTAAAGAAGGAACGAAGCCTCCGGCCAGTCCGGGACGAATCGGGCCAACTGAAACCAACACCCATAGACGCAAGAAACAAAAAATGGGCCGAAGCCCACTGCGAAAGTATACCACTCAGGCACGCCAAAGATGGTGGATTTTTGACCTAACGAGCAGGTACATGGTGCCGGGAGACTGCCGGTCGCAAGACCACAATCTTGGGGAAGCGTTCAGTTTGTCGCGAAATTGCAACAATTTGACGTTGTCCGGATGCCCGCTCGCAGCACCCGGATACGAGCTCCAATGTGGCGATTAAACTCCTAGCACCGGAGAACGGATGGATGTAACTCAGCGTTCGCCGATCAAACTTTGTTGCATGTCTGCAACAAAACTAAGGTTTAGCCCAGACAGAACACCGCAGTTTGTGGCCAAAAGTTACAATCACAAGTCTTTGTCCAAGATTTGTCGCATTCCATTTCTGGACAGCAGAAGTTCCACAAATGGGAAACGAGTATTTGTAATACGCATCACCCAACGCCACACCAAAATCTCAACTCACGAGGTAATTTATGCAGAATTTCAAACCACGCGCACTCATCTGCGCACTGACTGCGGTAGGCGCATTTGGCGCAGTATCCGCTGGAAGCGTATTTGCACAAGCCGCTCCAGAAAAGAAAACCGAAAAAATCGAAGTGACCGGCTCCAACATCAAACGTGTTGACGCTGAGTCTTCCGCTCCAATTCAGGTGATTAGCCAGGAAGAGATTCGTCGTTCCGGCAAACAGACCGTGACCGAGTTGCTCCGCGAGTTGCCGATCAATGCCGCTGGCGGCTTGACCGAACTCACAGGTTCCGGCAGCTTCTCCTCTGGTGCTGCTTCGGTGTCCTTGCGTGGTTTGGGTTCGACCGCGACCCTCGTATTGTTGAACGGCCGTCGTATCGCCCCATACGGTCTCGCAGATCCAAACTTTGGTCAGTCTGGCGTCACCAACTTGAATGCAATCCCAGTTGACGTCATTGAGCGCATCGAGATCCTGAAAGACGGCGCATCCGCTATTTATGGCTCAGAAGCTATCGCAGGCGTAATCAACATCATTCTGCGTAAAGACTACAAAGGCGGCCAAGTCGGCGCAAACGCAACGACCAATAACAAGGGCAAGTACAACACCCAGACGGCAGTTGCTTCCATTGGTTTTGGCGACCTCGCTAAAGACCGTTACAACGTATTTGCTAACTTTGAAGCCTACAAACAGAAATCTGTACGTTTCGTCGAAGTAGAAGACTTCTTGAATCGTCAAGAATTCCGTGACGTATATCTGACTGGCGTTCAAAACTCGGCCTTCAGCCCGTTCCTGACCTATATTACTAACGCAGCGGGCGCAACGGGGCCAACAGCAGGTGCTGCTTGTCCAGCGGCAAATAACGTAAATGCACAGCCATTCCTCGGCGTTCCTGGGAGAATGTGCTTGTACGACAACGTATCGCGTTCAGAAATTGTGCCTAAGGTTGAGCGTTCCAGCGTATTTGCTCGAGGTACGTTTGATATCTCCGGCACCACGCAGCTTTACGCGGAAGGCAGCTACGTTAAGAATTCAGTTTACTTCTTGGGTTTCCCCCAGGCCGTCGGACAAGGCCTCGGTGCGACGTTTAACCCGAGCACCGGTCGCCTGAATCCAGCGCCAACCCAATTGGCAATTGGCCACCCGAATAACCCATTCGCTCGCTTGACTTCGGTTCGCGCACGTATGGATGCCATCGGTCCGCAGGACAACGAAGTTGAAAGCAAGACGTCGCGCGTTGTTGCGGGCTTCAAGACAGTTTTGGGCAAGTACGACTTCGAATCCGGTGTGATGTACAACCGCAATCAGCAGGACACCACCAACTACAATTCGATTCGCTACGACCGCTTGGTACAAGCCTTTGGCTTCACAGTCGTGCCTAATGCAGTTGGTAACCCAACCTTGGTCGCAAACCCAGCAGGTGGCTTCTACAACTGGGCAGCGCCAAACTCAGGCACGATCACTGCTGACTCGATCCGTATCAATGCGACCGACAAAGCGGATTCGAAATTCACCGTTTGGGACGCAAAGTTGTCCGGCGAAATCGGCCAAATGGCTGGTGGCGCTGCCGTATTTGCTTCCGGCGTTGAATACCGCAAAGAAACCCGCGTTGTACGTCCTGACGCAGAGAAAACCCGCGGCAATATCTTTGGCCGTGGCGTTGCTTCAGTTGACGGCAGCCGTACGGTATCAACGGTCTTTGGTGAATTGATCCTACCAGTGTTGAAGAACGTTGAAGTTCAGACCGCCGTGCGTTACGACCGCTACTCTGACTACGGTAGCTCCTTGACACCGAAGGTTGCCGCATCTTGGGCACCAATGTCCAACCTGAAGATCCGCGGTAGCTTCGCCCGCGGTTTCCGCGCACCGGCGCTGACGGAGATCACCCGTTCTTCAACCTCCGGCTTCTTCAACGGTGTTGATGATCCACGTCGTTGTAATCGTGGCGCTGGCATTACGGTTGGTTGCGGTCTGTCGATCCCTGGCTTGATCGTTGCATTCCCTGGGGTACAACCAGAAAAAGCAGAAACCTACTCTGCCGGTTTTGTTTGGGAAGTAAACACCAATACAAACGTGAGCGTGGACTACTTCAATATCGCGCGTCGCAACGAAATCTCGTTCTTGTCATTGAACGAAATCTTGTTGAATGAAGGCTCGACCAACCCGCTCTACGCAAACCGCGTCGTGCGTGATCCAGCTAACACCAACGCCACCGTTCCTGGTGACCCTGGTGCGATTCTGTTTGTCAGCACATCGTTCGCGAACCTGGGCGAAACCCGCGTTCGTGGTGTCGACTTTGACGTCCGTCACCGCATTTCACTCGGCGAGTATGGTCGCCTGACGTTGAACGGTGTTGCTACCATGTACACGGACCAGCGTGGTTCCGGTGCGGCTGGTCAGCCTCTGACCAGCTACAGCGGCTTCCGCAACGCGCCGGAATGGCGTGGTCAGCTTCGTGCAAACTGGGAAGTCGGCAGCTGGACCAGCACCGGTGTGATGAACGTTGTTGGCCCGTTCAAGGCGTTCAGCAATCCTGAGACCCAAAGCGCAGGCGCACAAGCTGTTATCCGTGACTGCGGAAACAAGTTGAACAGCTACCTGGGCGTTTGTACCGTTTCGACCTACGTCACATTTGACGCCGGTACGGAATATCGTGGTTTCAAGAACTGGCGTTTGAACTTCACGGTTCGCAACATCGCCAACACAAAGCCATCGTTTGACCCGCTCGCCCGTCCGTTCAACCTCGCGTGGTATCAGCCACAGGGCATGAACTTTGTAGCCGGTGTGCGTTACACCTGGAACTAAGCAGTTAGCAACTCAGATTCATCATGCAGGACAAAAAGGGGGCTTCGGCCCCCTTTTTTATTGCCCCGCGGAAGTGAGGAACTGCGCAGAACTGTCACACTCTGCTGTGTGGTGTTGCTTTTTTGCCACAAAGGCATCAAGGCCGTGGCTTGCACCCGCTACGCCCGTTATCCTAGAGATGTTTTCCATTTCGTGACCGTTTGTTGAAGTTCGTGTGAATTTTTATACAAGCGGTAAGTTGATTGTTGGGTTTTCATCAAGGAGGTTACGCAATGAAATTAAGGGTAAGAATCTTGCCAGCGGCTGTTGCAGGCGCGTTGGCAGCAAGCATGTACGGACCCGCTTTTGCGCAGGCACCGGCTGCCGCTAAAGCGGACGATAAAGTCGACCGTATTGAAGTCACCGGCTCGCGCATCCCATCGGCCAACTTGGATAGCACCAGCCCGATCACCACGATCGATGCGGCAGCCATCAAAGTTGACGGTGTTCGGTCGGTTGAAAACCTCCTGAACAACCTCCCGCAAGTTTTTGCCGCACAGGGTGCCACCATTTCTAACGGCGCAACGGGTACGGCTACCGTTAACCTGCGCGGTCTCGGCGCAACACGCACCCTCGTTTTGGTGAACGGTCGTCGGCTCCCTGCAGGTAGCCCGCGTACCTTTGCAGCGGACTTGAATTCGATCCCAGCGCCGCTGATCAAGCGCGTTGAGATCCTCACCGGTGGTGCGGGTGCGGTTTACGGTTCCGACGCAGTTTCAGGCGTTGTTAACTTCATCATGAACGACAAGTTTGAAGGCGTTCAATTTGAAGCCAACACCAGCTTCTACAACCACAAACAAGATGATGGTTCCGGTGTTGCAGCAATGATTCGCGCCCGCGCAATCACCAATGCGGCGGAATTTAAGATTCCGGGAAACATCGACTCTGACGGCAAAATCAACGACTTCAACTTGTTGATGGGTTCGAACTTTGCGAATGGCAAAGGTAACGCAACCGTCTTTATCAACTACAAGAAAGAAGACGCCCTGCTGCAATCCGAGCGTGACTTCTCAGCTTGTTCTATTGGTAACGCGACCTCAGCGGCGGCAGCCACCATCAACGGTGTTGCATTTGGCCCCGGCTTCCGTTGCGGTGGATCCGGCACCAGCTTCCCCGGCCGCTTCATCGTAGCTGCTGGCAACCGTACGGTTGCAAATGCCGCTGGCGGCACACGCGCATGGGTTCCTGCAAATGACCAGTACAACTTCGGTCCTTTGAACTATTTCCAGCGCCCATCAGAGCGTTACGGCATGAACGTTTTCGCCAACTATGAACTTGACGCTGGCAAGCTCTACACCGAACTGTCGTTCCATGATGACAAGACGGTTGCACAGATCGCCCCGTCCGGCTTCTTCGGCTTTGACGCTTCCGGCGCAAACGCGGTTCGCTGCGATAACCCGCTGCTTTCAGCAGATTGGCGTCGTGACTTGGGTTGTGTCGGCACAACCGGTACCGCAGATGCGTTGATCTTCCGTCGCAACACCGAGGGTGGCGGTCGTCAAGACGACATTCGCCACACATCGTATCGTATGGTCGTTGGTTTGAAGGGCGAATTTGCCAAGGTGTGGAACTACGACATTTTTGCGCAAGACGCAAAAGTTGTCTTCCAAGAGACCTACCTCAACGATATGTCGATTGCCCGTCAGGCATTGGCACTCGACGCAGTACGTGATGCATCTGGCGCGATCGTTTGCCGTTCCGGCCCACCGTGCGTTCCTTACAACATTTGGGCGCTAGGCGGACCTTCCCAAGCTGCGATCTCCTACCTTTCTACCCCTGGCTTCCAAAAGGGTTACACCGAGCAAAAGGTACAAGGCGCGACCATCAGTGCTGACCTCGGCGAATACGGCTGGAAGATGCCATCTGCCAAGAATGGTATCGGTGTGGCGTTTGGCCTCGAGCACCGTCAAGAGCGTTTGAGCCTGAATACCGATAGCGCATTCGCAACCGGCGATTTGGCTGGTCAGGGTGGCCCGACCATCGGTTTGGGTGGCGGCTATAACATCAAAGAGGTTTACGGTGAATTCCGTGCGCCTTTGATTGAAGGTGCCCAGTTCGCAGAGTTGCTTGCCCTGAATGGTTCGGTACGTCGTTCCGAGTACAGCACCGGCCCGAAGACGTCATCGTTTGGTATCGGTGCTGAGTGGTCTCCTGTGAAGGAAATCCGTACCCGTGCCAGCTACCAAGAAGCTGTTCGTGCTGGTAACGTCATCGACCTGTTTACCGCACAAGGTGTTGCCTTGTTTGATTTGGCAGCAGACCCTTGCGGCCCATCACGCACCGCCAGCCTAGCAGCATGCCAACGCACCGGTGTCACCGCTGCACAGTACGGCACCGCTATTCTTGACAGCCCAGCTGGTCAGTACAACTACCTGCAAGGTGGTAACCCTAACCTAAAGCCTGAAGAAGCCAAGAGCTCGACTGCCGGTATCGTGTTCACCGTTGGCCGCAACTTTACGGCGTCGGTTGACTACTTCGACATCAAGGTTGAAAAGGTTATCGGTAATGCGCCTCCAGGAACCATTCTCGCGCAGTGTTTGGCGACCGGATCTGCAGCGTTTTGCGGTCTGATCACGCGTGACCGTTTGGGTACGCTATGGGCACTGCCTTCGGGTCAGATTCAGGCAACCAACCAAAACTTGGGTAGCCTGAAGACCTCCGGTTACGACCTAAGCGCTGATTACTTCTACAAGTTGCCAGCTTACGGTAACCTGAAGTTCAGCTTTACCGGTACGCTGTTGAAATCGACCAAACAAGAGCCGCTGCCAGGCTTGGGTGAGTTCGAGTGTAAAGGTCTACACGGTGCTAACTGCGGTGTGCCTTCACCAGAATGGCGTCACAAGCTCCGTACTACGTGGGAAACCCCGTGGAATCTGGATCTAGCGTTGACATGGCGTCATATTGGTAAGGTTGATCAGGAAGGCACCAGCGACAACCGGCAGTTGCGCAATACTGCGATCGCCCCAGCTGACCGCACCTTGGCCGAGCGCAACTACTTCGACATCGCCGCTTCTTACGCGCTGACGAAGAAAATCATGCTGCGCGCTGGTATCAACAACCTGCTCGACAAAGATCCACCGCTTAGCGGTCTGGTTGGCGCAGGCTTTGGTAACGGCAACACCTATCCACAGGTGTATGACGCACTTGGCCGTCGTGTCTTCTTGAACGCAACGATCAAGTTTTAAAGCAGGTAAGCAACAACAAAAAACGGCGAGCTTCGGCTCGCCGTTTCTGTTGTGGGGCTGTACTTTTTGGGGCTGTACTGTTTACTAACGAGTCACGGAACAGCCTGTGCGTTTGCCGACGATCTGCGTCAAGCGTCGTACCCGCCCACCTCCCCGGTGAATGCGGTGACGGCACCAGCCAACGCCGTAATCATGTTGCGTTCGGCCTGACTCAAATGTGGGTGCCAAATATCAAATATCAGGACCACGCGAAGTTGATCGCTACCATTCCATGCTTCGTGTTCAATGGTGTCGTCGAACACCCATGCTTTGCCAGGCACCCACTCGCGCGTTTCGTTACCCACCCGAAAGCCGCAACCCGGTGGCACGATTAGCGGCAAGTGCGTGACCAAGCGAACATTCGACACACCGGTATGCGGTGGAATCGATGTTTTTGGCTTGAGCAAAGAGAACATCGCCGCCGGTGTACGGCCCGGCTGATTCGGTTGGGGTGCCGTCTCCAGCAATCTCATGGTTGTCGGGCACTTTTGGGCGTGGGCGTCAATGCGCGCGCCTCGCTTAATCAAATGGTAAGCACTCCAGTCCGGCGAATTGTTCAACTGCGCCCATTGGTTAAGCGGCACATCGTCCGGATAGGTGATGTATGGGACAAAACCTTTTTCGTCCGCCAACACACCCAAGAACTCGTCACGGATGGCGTTGGTAGACGCCTCGAACGCGTCCAGCCACGGAAAATCACTTCGTTCGAAGAACTCGATCGGTGCCAATCCAGGATAGTGATGCATCATCGAAAACGAATCAAAACGCCGTTTACGTCCCACCATGATGTCGACGGAGTCGCGGAAACGCTTTAGGTTTTCGCCTTGATGCGTGTCCAGATGGGGAGCGAGGTAAGAATCCAGAAATTTGCCAAACTCGGCATCGTATTCGCGCTTGAACTGAAACGCGTACTGCACTGCCGGCAGTAAATCAGGATGCAAGCGATCGGCGGCTGGGGACACGGCTACCGCGGCGCCAAATGCCTGAGCGGCCTTTTGTTTTTTCCCCTGCTGCTCCAACAGCGTTCCGCGCATCAACAGCGCGAGTAAATCCATTGGGTCAGCAGTCAGCGCCCCTTTGATCGCGGCCTCCTCCCCTGGCTCGTCATGCAGCCCTTTGCACGCCAATGCAAGATTCACCCACTGCTGCGAATCGCGACCGTCGAGATCGACCACCCGCTGGAAAGCGCGCTTGGCATACACAAGATCGCCGCTACGGAACGAGAATCTGCCCAGGTTGGTCAGCGTCGCGATGTGCCCCGGGTCAAGATCGAGAATCCGTTCCCAAGCTTTGAAGGCGGCTTCGCGCTGGCCTGCGGCGGCGGCCTTTTCGGCCTGCATTTCCAAGGATGCGATATCGTTGCTCATATTGGTCTTTTGTTATGGGATTTGATGACAATAGTACCGGTGAACGCGGTGTCGAGCGAACCCTTCAGATTTCCCATTCCGACGTTTGCCCTGAATGGGCATCGAGCGCTTCGAAAACACGAGAAATTTGTTCATGCTCCGCATCAGTCACGTCTGGTCTGCTGACTTCAAAGATCAAAATCACCCGGGTTTCGGCTGAGTCATTCCACGCTTCATGCTCGATCGTGTCATCGAACAGCCAAACTTTGCCCGGCTGCCATTCGCGCGTCTCATTGCCAACACGCAGGCGACATTGACCGGGCACGATCAGCGGCAGGTGAACGATCAACCGAGTATTGATCAAACCATTGTGGGGCGGAATGTGCGCGCCGGGACGCAATAGTGAAAACAGCACCGATGGCGAGCGGTTTGGGATTCGTGTCAACGGAACCGCTTCAAGCGCCTTTACTGTATTCGGACACCGGACAGCATTTTCCGCAACGAGTTTGCCCGCTTTCCAAAGGTAAAACGCACTCCAGTCGGGATTGTCCAGCATGCCGTTTTGGCTGCTTTGCGCCACATTCGGGCGGTTCGGATTGCTCTCCACGTAGGGCCTAAATGCCGCATGGTCCTGCATCACTGACTCCAATTCAGTCCGGATCGCCTCGGCTTGCGACTCAAGTGCCGCCACCCACGGAAACGCGCTTGGTTCGAAAAATGGGATGGCCGCCAAGCCCGGCAAGTGAAAATAGCGGGGCTGCTGAGGATAAGGCTGTTTGTGGCCGAAAAGGATGTCGACTGCATCGGCGACTCGGACTGTTGCTGAAGCGCTCCCTCCCCACTCCGAAAGGCGTTTGCGAATGCTCGATTCCCACTCACTCGCATACGCATCACAGCATTGCTTGGCACGCACTAACTCCGCTGCGAGTACCGCCGAAAGTTGCGCATCTGGCGAAACTGATCGCACTGCGGCTAAGTAATTGCCGGAAGCTTCGCGATGTGCGCCTTGCCCGGCAAGCAGATCGGCCTTTAACAACAACATCTGAAAGTTTGCGCCAGCGAGTGATATAGCTTCATCAATGGCTTTTGAGGCGTTAACAAGGTTATCAAGGCGCTGGTGCGCAATGGCCATTGCAAAATACACTGAGCCATCCCTGATACCCGCTGCGACCAGTTGATCGAAATGTAGTAACGCCTTGTCCGGTCGCGCTTGGCGGAGCGCCTCAAACCCCGCTTGCGCGGTCGCCTTGGGATCGAGCAACAATTTGTTTGACTTCACGATAGGCCGTTTGATGTCAGGTGGCCGGTACATGGGCCGGAAAACGGCATGTTACCGCCAGGCGGGCCAAAGACGAACCATTTGCAAGACCGGATCGACTTCACACCGGACTTGCCTTTCGCTGGAGTGTTGGTGCGCGGAGGTGCCAGCCGCAGCTGCCGACCTGTAATCCACTTGCGCTGTTTCGCCTGATAGGCGGTCCAACGTCCGGACAATTTGTCCGTTGTATTCCGAACCAATTCATCGGTTGGAGTGATAGCGTTGATGCAGATGTTATTTAGGCCGCCTTCGGCGCAAAGCTGAGACCGAAACACACCCGATTATCGTTCGGTCAATCTCCAGTGAGATTAGCAATAGAATTCGGATTGGTTTAGAATCGACTCCGTTTCAAAAGCTCGGCCTTGTCGGCCCTTCCCGTTCATTATTTGTTTTATCGCTTGTAGCCGCATAGGTACGGCTAAACTGGAGATTCCATGCACACGATTCTTGCTCGATTGATGGTCTGCGCCGCGCTTGTTGGATTTGTTGGCGCAAGTGTTGAAAGTTACGCACAGGCTCCAGCTACCCCTGCTGCCGAAGCTCCTAAGGCTGCCGATGCGGCACCAGCGACACCCTCCGCACCTGCCGCAGCCAAGCCAAAGACAGCTGCAGAAGAAAACCCCTTCGGCTTCGCCGCCATGCTTGAGCACGGCGATGCGGTCGCCAAGATCACACTCGCCATCATGGTGATCATGTCGGTCGGTAGCTGGTACATTATTTTCACCAAGCTCTACGAAGCCGCAAAAATCGTCAAGCAGGCCAAAGAAGCTGAAGCAACCTTTTGGCAAGCTGGTTCGGTCCGTGCCGGCGCAGAGACACTAAAAGAAGACAGTCCGTTCCGATTTATCGCGGAGAAGGGGCTTGAGGCGACACAAAAACACACGGGATTGTTAGGTCAAATCGACCTTTCCGAGTGGATCACCATGGGCATCAGTCGTGCGATCGACAATGTGCAAAGCCGCATGGGTGACGGACTCGCATTCTTGGCGACCGTTGGCTCAACCGCACCGTTTGTGGGCTTGTTCGGTACGGTTTGGGGCATTTACAACGCGCTTGTTAAGATCGGTATCACCGGTCAGGCGTCGATCGACAAAGTTGCCGGCCCCGTTGGCGAAGCGCTTATCATGACCGCCATTGGTCTGGCGGTAGCCGTGCCGGCCGTATTGGGTTACAACTTCATCGTGCGCAAGAACAAAACCAGCATGGATCAGGTTCGCGCGTTTGGTTCCGACGTGCACTCGGTGTTGCTCGCTTCCGCCAACGTTAAGAAGTAAGCCGCCGCCATGGGCATGCAAATTGGTGGGGCGCAAGACGAAGATGAAGCGCTGAATTCGACCATCAACACCACGCCGCTGGTCGACGTGATGTTGGTGCTGTTGATCATCTTTCTGATCACAATTCCGGTGGTGACGACATCCGTCAAGGTGAAGCTACCGCTGGAACCTAACGCACCGCAAGAGGCGAAGCCGGAAAACATCATCTTGTCGTTTAACCAAAAAGGTGAATTGTATTTCTACGATTCGCAGATCAAGAACTCTGAGGACCTGAAAGATAAGCTTCGTCGGGCTCGCGATGCTGCGAAACGTGCTGACAAGCCTCAACCGGAAGTTCACATCCGTGGTGACATGAACTCGGTTTATGAGCCGATGGGTCGTGCAATTTTGGCGATTCAAGAGATCGGGCTGACAAAGGTCTCGTTTGTGACGGACCCCACGACCCCTTAGTACCATCTGCGAGAGCCTAGGAGACTAGGCTACTTCGCTCAGCAATTCGGAGAATCATTATGGGTATGAACGTAGGAGCAGGTGGCGGTGGTTCCGATCCGGAACCGATGATGGATATCAACACGACGCCTCTTATCGACGTGATGTTGGTGTTGATCATCATGCTCATCATCACAATTCCAATTCAGCTTCACTCGGTGAACATGGAAATGCCTGTAGGCAATCCCCCCAACAAGGACAAGCCTCAGGAAGTTCGTATCGACATCGACCGCACCGGGCAGATTTTTTGGAACGGTTTACCAATCGATCGCCCCACACTGGACGCGAACATGGTTGAGACAGCAAAGATTTCGCCGCAACCAAACATCATGGTGCGTCCGGACAAATCCGCACGTTATGAAGGCGTGGCGTTTGTATTGGCAAACTCCCAGAGACGCGGGCTACAAAAACTCGCCATCATCGGCGGCGAACAGTTCCGCTAATGCGGATTGGTGATTCCAGCAGACGCATACCCGATTGCAGGCAATACAGGTTGGAGAAGATTTCATGAATGCGGTTAAGTCGGAAACTGAAGGAATGATCGTCATGTCCGGGTGGGCGCAGCGTCAGCGCGACCCCAAAAAACACATGGCAGGCATTATTTTCGTGGTGGCATTTCATATTTTTCTTGGCTGGATGATTTTCACCGGCGCAGGTCAGAAGTTTATGAAGGCCGTGGCACCAGCAAGTATCGTGGAAGTGGTGCTGCCGCCGGAGCCGCCACCACCGCCCCCGCCAGAGCCGGTTAAGCCGCAACCAAAACAGGATATTCCGCCTCCGCCTAACTACGTGCCACCGCCCGAAGTTGCGCCCACCACGACCTCTACCGCACCCGTGGTCGAGTCCGTGCCGACACCACCGCCGGTACAGGCCTATGTTCCCGCCCCGCCAGCGCCGCCTGTGGTGCAACGCCCCGTGGGGCCACGTGGTTTTGGCTCGATTACCAACCGCCGCGAATGTGCCGCCGCGTTCCAAGCGTCCTTTCCTCGAGAAGCGCGCCGTGCAGGTACGGAAGGTACGGTCACGCTGGCAATTCAGGTGGGACCGGATGGCAAGGCAATCAGCGTGGAGGTGGCTAATGCCAACCCACGCCGCGTGTTTGATCGTGCCGCCATGGGGGTAATCAACTCAGGCGCTTGCCGCTTCGAGACTGATACGGCAGGTTATGTGGCACAGCTGGCGATTACATACAAACTCTCCGGCGAAGAAGCGGATTAAGCCGCGTTTTTTCAACAAACGCCCCGCGCTGCGGGGCGTTTTTCTTTTCTGGGCCCGCTGCGCAGTGCGTTCTTTTTGTAGCTTGGCGACAGGAACCAACAGCGAAAGCCCTAAAATTAGTTCATGCGTGCCAATGGTTCCAACTCCGGTGTTTGCATTTTCCTCACAGGACTTTCGGGGGCAGGTAAGTCGACCATCGCCTCTGCACTCGCAGTAGCAATTAAGGCCGAACTCAACCGTGCGGTCACGCTGCTCGACGGTGATGTGGTGAGAACCCATCTCTCCAAAGAGTTGGGCTTCTCCCGCGCGGATCGTGACACCAATATCGAGCGGATTGCCTTTGTGGCGGCAGAGGTGGTCAAACACGGCGGCATCGTCATCTCCGCCGCCATAGCACCTTACGAAGCGGCGCGAGCCGCCGCCCGCGAACGCATAGAAGCCAACGGACGTTTTGTCCTGGTACATCTTTCAACGCCGCTGGCGGTTTGTGAAACACGCGATGCGAAGGGCTTGTACGCGAAGGCACGCCGCGGCGAAATCGAGATGTTCACCGGCGTCACTGATGCATATGAACAACCGGCCAAGGCCGAGCTGACAATCGATGCGTCGATCACCAGTACTGATGACGCGGTAGCGACACTATTGACCGCAATTACAAAGGAAGAAGTATGACTTCCGTCGATGACACCTATCTTGCCCTTGTTCGTCACGTTCTCGAACATGGCGTAAACAAGTCGGACCGCACTGGCACCGGCACACGTTCGGTATTTGGCTACCAGATGCGGTTCAGTCTCGACGAAACCTTCCCCCTACTCACCACCAAAAAATTACACCTGCGCTCAATCATCCACGAATTGTTGTGGTTCCTGATGGGCGACACCAACATCGCCTACCTGCGCGACAACAAAGTCACCATCTGGGATGAATGGGCGGACGCTGAAGGCAATCTCGGTCCGGTATACGGCTATCAGTGGCGATCATGGCCAAGCCCCGACGGCAAACACATCGACCAAATTCAAGAAGTCATCGCGCAGATCAAATCCAATCCGGATTCGCGCCGCATGATTGTCTCAGCGTGGAACGTTGCCGACATTCCAAAAATGGCGTTAGCCCCCTGCCACGCGTTTTTTCAGTTCTACGTGGCAGATGGCAAGTTATCCTGCCAGCTCTACCAACGTAGCGCCGATATCTTCCTCGGTGTGCCATTCAATATCGCCTCCTACGCGCTCCTGACGATGATGGTGGCGCAAGTTTGTGGGCTCAAGCCCGGCGAGTTTGTGCATACACTCGGCGATGCGCATCTGTACTCAAATCACCTCGATCAGGCGCGTGAGCAGCTCACCCGCCAATCGCGCACCGCGCCGATCATGCGACTGAACGCTGACGTCACTGACATTCTGGGTTTTAAGTTTGAAGACTTCACTCTCGAAGGGTATGAGCCGCATCCCGCAATCAAAGCCCCGATCGCGGTGTAGCCGAGTGCGGCCATGCTGAACTTGATCGTGGCGACAGCCAACAACAATGTCATTGGACTTGGCGGGAAGATGCCGTGGCACCTGCCCGCGGAACTCGCCTACTTCAAACAAGTCACGATGGGACACCCGATCATCATGGGGCGCAAAACGTTTGAGTCCATTGGCCGACCACTACCCGGCCGGCGGAATATTGTTGTGAGCGCTAACCTGGGATGGAGACACGACGGCGTGGAGGTTGCAGCCTCCGTGAGCGCCGCATTGGCACTCGCCGACGGGCAATCTGCCTTTGTGATTGGTGGTGCGACACTCTACACAGCTGCGCTGCCGATTGCAGATCGCGTCTACCTGACCTCAATTCACGCCAACGTTGATGGCGACACGTTTTTCCCGCCCCTGCTAGAAACCGAGTGGCAGGAAACGTCCCGCCAACCGCGCCCCAAGGACGACAAAAACGCATACGACGTTGATTTCATCGTCTTCGACAGGCAGGCGAAGTAAAGTCAAAACCCCTTTATCGACGGGCGTTTTCAGACATTTTTGCTCGAATCTGCCCGCCAATCGGCGAGTTTCGATTTCCTACTAGTACTCGCCACTACCCGAGAACGCAGGCTGATAGTTGTCCCGCCAGCCCCGCAGTGGAGGCGGCGGCATCATGTTTGAGGCGTCGTATTCGAGCACGATGTTATCCGGCGTCAACCACTCGGCAAGCGCCGTCACTAGCGGCTCGGTGACTGATACCCGCCATTGGTCCGGTAACACCACAGGCACTTCGGCTTCTCCATTGTTATAAATAATCTTCACCTGCACGGCATCTCGTGCGTCGGGTGCGAGGTGGGGCGACAACAAACGCCGTAACCGGGCACCATCGGCTTGTCCATTCATCGACAAGGTCATCTGCCGCACAAACTTACGCGCCTCGTCCATGCCGATCACATCGTCAGCAATCACGCGTAATCCACCGGAAAACTCGTCCGGCGAAACCCGTCCACGAACAATCAACGGCTGATCGTCGCGAATGATTTGGCGACGCTTGTCAAACACATCGCTATAGGCCACCACGTCCACACGCGCACTGCCGTCGTCGAGTGTCATGACACACATACGACCGCGTTTGCCGTTACGCACGCGCTGCTCGTAAAGAATGCCTGCCATCAAAATCGAATCATTCTTCGGCTGCAATTCCGACAGCAAGGTCTTGGCAAATTGACGGATCTCCCGCGCGTAGCTGGTAAACGGATGACCGGAAAGGTAGAAGCCCAGCGCCGTTTTTTCGTTTGTAAGTCGATCGCGGTCCGACCACATCGGCACCGCCACCAATGCCAGACTCCCGCCCGCTTCGGGGGAACTATCACCGAACAAATTCACCTGCTGTGCGTCGCGCAGCGCCTTGTCGGCGAGCTCGATGGCTTGCGGTAGTGTGGCAATCAGAGCGGCGCGGTTTGGCTCGATGGCATCAAACGCCCCAGCGCGAATCAGCGCTTCCATCGCCCGGCGATTCACGTGCCCGCGATCAACGCGTTTGACAAAATCGAGCAAGTCACCGAACGGCCCACCGGCCTCACGGGAGGCAACGATGGCCTCAATCGCGTTGCGCCCGGTCCCCTTGACGGCACCAAGCCCATATCGAATCGTGCGTTCATCGGTTGGGTAAAAACGGTACGCGCCAAGATTGATATCTGGCGGTAGAAGCGTCAGGCCAATCGCGCGCGCATCGTCGGCAATCAGCTGCACCTTGTCGGTGAAATCCATGATGCAGCTCATATTGGCTGCCATAAATTCAGCCGGGAAATGCGCCTTCAAATACGCGGTGTGATATGCCACCAGCGAATAGGCTGCAGAGTGTGACTTGTTAAAGCCGTAACCGGCAAACTTCTCCATGAAGTCGAACAGTTCATCGGCAACACGTTGTGCAATGCCGTTCTTCACCGCGCCTTCGGCAAAGATGCTCCGGTGTTTTGCCATCTCTTCCGGCTTCTTTTTACCCATTGCACGTCGTAGTAAATCTGCGCCACCGAGTGAATAACCACCAACCACCTGCGCGATTTGCATCACCTGCTCTTGATAAACCATGATGCCGTAGGTCGGCGACAAAATTGGCACAACCCGTTCATCGAGGTAGGTCACTTTTTCGGCACCAGTCTTGCGGCGAATGTAGTCGGGGATCAGTTCCATCGGGCCGGGACGATACAGCGCGTTTAGCGCGGTCAGATCTTCCACCGATCCGGGACGGGCCTTCACGATCAAGTCGCGCATCCCGCCACTTTCAAACTGGAATATCGCCACCGTGCTGCCACGTGCAAACACGTTGTAGGCGGCCGCGTCGTCCAGCGGGATATGCTGAAGGTCGAAGTCTGCGGCAGGCTCTCCATACTGGCGGGCACGAATCAGGTCAACCGCCTCCTCGATGATCGTCAGTGTCGTCAATCCGAGGAAGTCAAACTTGACCAATCCAACCGCTTCAACATCGTCTTTATCGTACTGGCTGACAAACGAATCCGAACCATCTGCAACATAAAGCGGCGTGAAGTCGGTGAGTGGTCCCGGCGCAATCAACACACCACCGGCGTGCATGCCGACGTTACGTGTGATGCCTTCTAGCTTAAGCGCCAGTTCCATCAACTCGGCAACGTCTTCCTCACTCTTAATACGATCATTGAATTGCGGCTCTTGCTTTATCGCTTCAGCGAGCGTGATGCCGAGCTGATTGGGAATCAGTTTGGCAATACCATCAACGTGGTTGTACCCCATGCCGAGGACGCGTCCGACGTCCCGTATCACTGCTTTTGCCGCCATCGTGCCGAAGGTGGCGATCTGCGAAACCGAATCGTGACCGTATTTGTTCTTTACGTAATCAATGACACGATCACGACCTTCTTGGCAGAAGTCGATATCGAAGTCGGGCATGGAGACGCGTTCTGGGTTGAGAAAACGCTCGAACAGTAAGTCATATTGCAGCGGGTCAAGGTCGGTAATGCCCAGTGAATACGCCACCAGCGAGCCCGCGCCGGAACCACGACCGGGGCCGACCGGCACACCATTGTTTTTTGCCCATCCAATGAAGTCCGCGACGATGAGGAAGTAACCCGGGAACCCCATCTTAACGATGGTCTTCACTTCAAACTCTAGTCGGGCGGTGTATTTCGGTCGTGCAGCATTGCGCTCGGTAACATCCGGATACAACAGCCGCAAACGTTGTTCGAGGCCAGCCATCGCCGAAGCCAGCAAGAACTCTTCAATCGATTCACCATTCGGCGTCGGAAAGTTTGGCAGCCTAGATTTACCAAGTGTGAATTCGAAGTGGCAGCGTTTAGCGATCTCGACACTGTTTTTGATTGCCTCAGGGACGTCCGCAAAAAGTGCCCTCATTTCAGCTGAACTCTTGAAGTACTGTTCGGTCGTGAACTCCTGCACACGTCGCTTATCCCCCAACACCTCACCCCGGGCAATACACACTCGCGCTTCGTGTGCTTTGAAGTCTTCGGGTGCCATAAATTGAATCGGATGAGTCGCCACCACCGGCAGATCGGCAACACTCGCCAGATTCAACGCAGCTGCATTGTAGGCTTCATCACCTTCTCGATTTGCACGCTGTACTTCGATATAAAAGGCTTCCGGAAAATCCTTCGCCCAGCCATTCGCCAGGGCGATTGCACGTTTCGTATCCCCTTGTACCAGCGCCTGACCGACATCGCCTGCTGCCGCACCCGACAAAGCTATCAGTCCTTGTGTGGCGGAGCCCACCAGCCATTCGCGGCGCAATTCGGCTCGACCGCGCCACATGTTTTCGCGGAAGGCACGGGTCAACAACTGACATAGGTTAAGGTAACCCGCCTCGGTACGGCACAACAGAACGATACGGGAGGCGTGGTCACGCGACTTCGTATTTTCGATGGCGACTTCACATCCGATGATCGGCTGTACACCGCGGCCTCGCGCGCGCTGGAAAAACTTCACCGCGCCAAACAGATTTGCCGCGTCCGTGATGGCCAGCGCGGGCATGGCATCCTCGGCAGCCTTGCTCACGGCTTCGTCAACACGAACAATGCCATCCGTAATCGAAAACTCGGTGTGGAGCCGAAGGTGAACGAATGGGGCGGTAGGTGACGAAGAGGCGGGGGCGGACATTGCAGAACCCGAAATTACAGATAACAATTTTACCTCTGCTGCCAACCCCGAGGGATGCCGATTTCACCCCATTTCGTATGACATTTTTCGGCGTTGCATCTTGACAACGCCGCGTACACGACGTCTTGGCAGAAGGATTTTTTGCGAGCCGGCCGTTCACGCGGGGATTTGACAAGACCCGAACACCCGATACCCAGTGTTTACGGTATACCCTTTGCCCGCGAATTGGCAAAGCGCCGAAGCGCTGCCAATTCTCCCGCCAACGTGTTTCGCATGTATGGCAGCGTCGTCTCCAGCGTCTTGCAGCTAAGCGGGTTCTTCGCCTCGACTTGACCGAGCTCCATCATCACCTTGACCAAATCGTCATACTCCTTTTGCAACGCGTTCGACTTCTCGGCTGGCCAACCTGCCGCCTTGCCGACGGCATTTGCAAGAGCGAGATCTATCAAGCTTTCCGCACTTTTTTCTTGCAAGTCTGCCAATTTAAGACACAAGCTGCGTCGACCGGTAGCATCAATTTCCTTTGCGCGGCAGAACGGTAGTGCTGACGCTGATGACGTCCCACTCTGTGAGACAGCCTGCATCGTGATGATGAACGAAGTGATCTGCACGTCGACAATCCCAGTATCACCCGCCAGCACAACAGACTCAAGCAAGTTGCCGAAGTCGGGAATATAGGGTCGGTACAGGGTCGCGGCAGCGGCGCGCTCGAGCGCCATATCCCGTCTCGCAACATCACCCTGTTGGGTTGCCTCGTGCGCTACGGCGAGCCACGCAAAGGCATTTTGTGGGTCCATCTGACTCAATCGATTGGCGTTTATCGCGCCGCAGTCTGGCATTTGCGCACGTCGACAGGCAGTGACGATTGGCGCGTAGATTGACGGGTCTGTCGTTGCATTCGCCATTTCAAGCAATTGACGCCAGCTTGCTCTATCCAAAATCGCGAAATTCGGACACTCGCCTCCTGCCGCGCAGTTGGCATAAAGACTTTGCTCAATTTTTGTCATCAAACCCACCACGCGATCAGACGGGTTCGCCGACTGCGAAAGCGAATTGGCGACGATGGCGAGGATCGATCGCGCTTTTCGGTCGTCCGCTATTAAGCGATCAACGGCATGCTGCGGGATCGTACCGTGCCCACAAACTTCTATCGCGTCATCTAATTTTTCGGCGCTTTGCGTTCTTGATGGTGCCGCGTTCCCCGCAGCAACACGTCGGGCGGGCGGCGGATCGCGGCTTTCGGCAAGCGCCGGTGAACTTTTCGGTGATTCAATTTGCTTGGGCTCAATCCCCAGTGTCTCTGGCTTCGCGGATTGATAAGAGTCAGAAGTCGCCCACACCACTAGCAGCGCCACGAAAATTACCCCACATCCCACAAGGGTGGTCCGTGCGCGCGATCTCGGTCTCGCCTTGTCGCTTATGGCGACATCGGCTCTTGCGGTTTCGCTTGGATCACTTGCAGGTCTTTCTTCCATGCCTGCTGGGTTATGTGGTTCTCTGCGTTGCCGCATTTGCATGCTGGGCGATTTCATCCGCCAACCGCCCCCACAGCGGCTCCGGAAGGTCGTGCCCCATGCCTTCAACAATCACCGACCGGGCATCACCACCGCCTTCACGGATCGCCCGCGCGGTTTCCAGACCCGCTGGGTAGGGAATCAATTCGTCTTGGTCGCCGTGTAAAACAAGTGTGGGCACCTTGATTTGCCGGACGATTTTGGTGCGATCATCACTTGCCGCGATGGCCGCGATTTGCCGCGCACCACCCGGTGGATTGTTGCGCCGCGCTACGTGCTGCTCACAAAGTGCCCGCAACCGCTCTTGATCGGGCCGGTAGGTCCGACTGCTGATGGTGTTGATGACATACATCATGCGCTCTACCGCCGCCTGGTGATCTTTGGGCTTCGCCGGTCGGCTCAGAATAGCGCGCATAGTTCGCCAGCTGGCCTTGGGCAAACTGCGTCGGCCGGTGGTGGACATGATCGAGGTCAAACTCGCCACCCGCGACGGCAGGGACGCCGCGAGATTCTGCGCGATCATGCCGCCCATGCTGGCACCAACCAGATGCACAGGTGGCAAACCGAGTGCGCCGATTAGCGCTGAAGTATCCATCGCCATATCGTCGAGACTGTAAGGCGCGTTGACGCCCAATCCCATCATGTAGCGCATATATTGCAGAGGAATGTTGGGCGTACCAAGTTCGTTGAGTTGTGTTGAGAGACCGGCATCGCGATTATCAAACCGCACGACATAGAAGCCACGATCAGCCAACATCTCACAAAACGGCCCGGGCCAGAGAATCATCTGCACGCCGAGCCCCATGATCAATACAATGGGTGGATGCGCAGGATTGCCGCGCGCCTCGTAATGCAGGCGGATGCCGTTGGCGTCAATGTTTGGCATCGTTGATGAGCGAGGTTACGTTATTCGCCGCGATTGGTATCGCGGTAGAAGTATTGTTTCCAGCCGGTGCGGTCGAAGGGCTGCCACTTGCCCTCAGGCTGCGAGAGCCGGTCAGCCACCGCATACAACGCGATTGGATTCAGCCCGATGCCGACGTGGCTCGCAACAACTTCAATATTCTCGGCAATTTTGCCCGGCGCTTGATGCGACAACTGCCAAGCGACCACACCATCAGTGCGTGAGTAAATGGATGTTGTTGGCACCGGCGGCGGCTTCTTTAGCTGCGCCAATAGGTGCGGGTCGTTTAACTTGTGACCACTGGCGTATTCGTAATACCACCACGCATTGGTGGCCTTTGGGTCACCGGAGAACGGTGTTCCGAGCGTAACCACCCCGCGCACAAAGTCGGGCAAGGCCTTGGCGAACTCGCGCGCATAGATGCCGCCCAAACTCCAGCCGATCAAGGTCACGTTTCGGCCGGTCGACTTCACAATCTCGCCGATACGCTCGACACTTTTTTGCAGCACACCTTCGCGCGGCCCGAGGTTACGTCCCAAATCCCAACCGTAGGTATCGTAGCCTTGGCCGGACAGAAAATTACGTAGCGGCGCGGTCGACAAATCACCCGCGCCCAGGCCAGGAAAAACAATCACCGGATGGCCGTCACCCTCTGGTGCATTCTTCAAAAGAGGCCATGCGGCGAGGGTGGCACCAAACTCCCAGGGCGCTCGCGTTTCAAGTGCCATCAGCAAGGCATTGGGTGCTTTGAGCTGCCGCTCCATGAGTTCCATCTCCGCCGCCCAGAGCGGTTGGTCGTCGACGGGTTCGTGGGGCTTGCGGGACTGCGATTTCTTACGAATAGCCATGTCTAATGAATTTTTTGTTAACGTGATTTTTTCTTCGCGGCTGTTGTTCTGGCCGATATCGGTTTCGTCGCTTTTGTGCTCGACTTTGCCTCGGACTTCGCTAGCACTTTAGGTGCCGCCTTCGACGGCGCTTTTGTTGGCCGGCTTGCCACTGTCGTTTCGACCACCACGGGCGGCATGGCCAGCGCCAGCAACTCTTCGTGTGCGGCACGCAGCATGTCAGCAAACTTTTCCAACTTCGGCACTTCGCTTTTTGCAGCAATAAAGCCGTAATCGAGCATACCAGCGTAGCTGTGAATCGTAATGTTCAACGCGAGGCCGTGCGTAACGATGGAGACCGGATAGTAGGACGTCATTTTTGCACCGGCTAAATATAGCGGCAGCGGTGGCCCCGGCACGTTGGAGATGACGACGTTCGCTACAACGGGAATGCGGTTACTCGCCACTGCGGTCTTGTACAAGGGTGTGATGATCGACATTAACCACGGGATGCCGAGCGTCGGCAAATCGGACGTCGCGGTCGACATGACCCCCTTCATCGCACCCGTCATCATCTTTGCGTTTTGACTGGATGTCTTGATGGCGTCCATGCGTTTAATCGGGTCCGCAATGTTGGTCGCCAAATTGATCAACATCATCGTCACTTGATTGTTTTGCGACGTGTCACCCGCCGCACGCAGGCTCGCCGGTACCGCGCTGACCATTGCCTTGGCGAGCGCCGCCTTGTCGTTGGCAAAATAGCGCCGCAGGGCACCGGCACAAGTAGCCAGCACGGCCTCGTTAAGCTTGACCTCAAAGTATCTGGCGATTGCTTTGGTTTCGTCGAGTGGCAGCCGCGCGGTCGCGAACGCACGTTTGCCGCCGATGGCCACATTTAGCGGGGTGCGCGGTCCGAGCTTAATGCCCTTGGGCAATAATTTTTTTGCCGCT
>JBIIYQ010000060.1:0-18034 GCA_044346745.1 Usitatibacteraceae bacterium
CGGTAGTGCTGGCCGTTGAATGCACAGAGGCGCTCGATAGCACTGGCGGTAACGAACTCGGCGCGCCACGTTTGGCGTTTGGAAGACTAGTTTGCGCAAAACAGAACCCCGAGGCCGCGAATAAGGCGGCGCCAAGTATGCTAATTCGGAGGGGCTTCCGTGTCATGCGCATGAACCTTCCTGTCAAGCTTCCATGAGTATTACATTAAGCGAATTCGGCCAAAGGCGCAAATAGTGCTGCAAAAAGGTGTTTAACCCGCGATACGCTGAACGTCATTAGGTGCATACCTTCCAAGATAGCTTACAGGCCAAGCCGGTGTTTTGTCCTTGCGATAGCGCTCCTCACCTGCGAAGGCGCCGTTCCACCGACATGATTCCGTAACGCAGCGGAGCCTTCAGGGGTCAACACAGCGTAGACGTCATCACCCACTAGCGGGGAAAACGCGCGAAGCTCATCCAGCGAGAGCTCTTCCAGGCCGCGTTTAGATTCTGCGGCAACACGTACTGCGGTTGCCACGGCTTCATGCGCATCGCGGAAAGCCAAACCCTTTTTCACCAAGTAGTCGGCAAGGTCGGTGGCGGTGGCGAAACCTTTCATCACCGCCGCACGCATGTTCTCCGGGCGCACGATGATGTTGGCTGCCAGATCCGCCATGATGGTCAGCGAATCACGAACAGTGTCTACCGTGTCGAACAGCGGCTCTTTATCTTCCTGATTGTCTTTGTTGTAAGCGAGGGGCTGGCCTTTCATCAACGTCAGAAGCGCAACAAGATGTCCATTCACCCGGCCGGTCTTGCCGCGAATCAACTCGGGCACATCGGGGTTTTTCTTTTGCGGCATGATCGACGACGAATAACAAAAGCGATCTGGTAAATCGATGAACGCCACACTTTGGCTCATCCAGATGATCAGCTCCTCCGAGAAGCGCGAGAGGTGCGTCATGATGAGTGCGGCGGCACTCACAAACTCAATGGCAAAGTCGCGATCACTCACAGCGTCGAGTGAGTTCTCACAAACGCCATCAAACCCCAGTGCCTGCGCAACGTGATTGCGATCAATCGGATAACTGGTGCCGGCAAGGGCGGCTGCGCCGAGTGGCAGCCGGTTAACGCGTTTACGGCAATCAACGAGCCTCGCCTCATCACGCGACAACATTTCCACATAGGCCATTAAGTGGTGGCCGAACGTGACGGGCTGCGCCACCTGCAAGTGAGTGAAACCCGGCATGATGGTGTCGGTATGTGTTTCCGCCATGCCCAGCAACGCCAACTGCAGCGCGCGCAGCCGCTCAACGATCGTGTCGATTTCATCACGCAGCCATAGCCTGATATCGGTCGCGACCTGGTCGTTGCGTGAGCGACCGGTGTGGAGTCGTTTGCCGGCGTCACCAATCAGCGCAATGAGGCGTGCCTCGATGTTCATGTGTACGTCTTCGCGCGCAATGTCCCAGTCGAAGGTTCCCGCGTCGATCTCTTGGGCGATGATGGCCATTCCGCGACTGATTTCGGTTAGATCGGCCGGGGTAATCACACCAACACGGGCGAGCATCGCAGCGTGGGCAAGTGAACCTTGGATATCTGCATAGGCAAGTCGCTTGTCAAAGGTTACCGACGCCGTGAAACGTTTAACCAGCTCCGTGACGGGCTCAGAAAAGCGCCCTGACCAGGCCTTGGTCGCAGGAATTTGACCTTCATCAGGTGTTGCCGGGGGATTCTTGGGTGACATGGGTTTCTTTTTCAGCAGAAAACGGGAAATATCTCATCCGAAATGAGGCGAAAATAGTTTAATGAGTATAAACGACCACCCCACGCCAGTCGTAGCGGACGACGGCGCGACGGACGCACAACTGGGCTATCGACCGCGCCTCCCAGACTTCTGCAATCTCGGCATCATGCTGCGGATGGTAGTGGTCGTGAATATCATGGTTATCGGCGCGGCGTTGAGCCGAGGGGATCTCGCTAGTGAGATGTCGGGGTTCTTGCGTCAGTTCCTGATGATCTCCATCGTCGCCCAGCCAGCGATCATTTTCTCGCTGGTGGCAAGCTGCGGACTGAAACCTGTTTTGTCCAAACTCACCTATTGGCGGGGAGTTTCAGCCATTTTTGCCCTTGAAGCCGCGATTGGCGGGCTGTTTTGGTATTTGCACAGCAGCGTGGTCGCCATCCTGCCGATAGGTGAAAGTTTGTCCGTGGTGCAGTTCTGTCTGTTCTTTTTTGTCGCCACCGCGGTCGTCCTTTTCTACTTTGACCTTCGAGCGAGGTCACTGGCGCCGGCGTTGACCGAAGCACGCTTACAGGCGTTACAAGCGCGTATCCGGCCCCACTTTTTGTTTAACTCCATCAATGCGGTGTTGTCACTGATTCGTGATGAGCCGCGCCGTGCCGAGCGCATGCTCGAAGACATGGCGGAGTTGTTTCGTGTGCTGATGGCGGACAATCGCCAACTGCGCCCGCTTGAAGACGAAGTCGCGCTGTGCCGGCGTTATCTCGAAATTGAACAGATACGGCTCGGTGAGCGGCTCAAAGTTGATTGGCAGGTCGACAATATGCCCGGCGCAACGCTGGTGCCGCCGCTGATCTTGCAGCCGCTGATCGAAAACGCGGTGTATCACGGCATTGAGCCGCAGCAAGGCGAAGGGGTGCTACACGTTGCCATTGGCACCTCAACGGCGTCATCCAAACAACTTGTGATCACACTGACCAATCCATTTCATTCAGAATCGACCCACGTATCGGGCAACCGGATGGCAATCGCGAACATTCGTGAACGATTGCAACTACACTTTGATGCCGAAGCTGGACTTAACGCAGAAGTCATCAAAAACAAATACGTGGTGACGATCAATATGCCTGTTACCTTCAGCTCCGCCAGCAACCCGGGAACAACATGACTGCGGCGAGAATTCTAATTGTTGATGATGAAGGGCCAGCACGTAAACGGCTATCCAATCTACTCGACGATTGCCGCGAACAATTCCCGCTGACGATTGTGGACGAAGCGGCAAACGGGCTTGAGGGAGTAGAGGCTGTTAACAAAGGAAATGTCGACATCGTGCTTTGTGATATCCGGATGCCAAGCATGGATGGCATCGAATTCGCGCGACACTTGTCGCAGATGCAAGCACCGCCCAAACTCATCTTCACCACCGCCTATGACCAATACGCCGTACAGGCATTTGAGTTGAATGCAGTGGACTATCTGCTCAAACCTATCCGGCAGGAGCGCCTGCTAGGCGCGTTGTTAAAGGCCCGGCCGGTGTTGCCGCCCGCCGCCGCCGCTATTGCCGAGGCCACCCAACACAAGCGCCGCCACCTATCGATTCACGAGCGCGGCAGAGTGGTGTTGGTCCCCGTAGAAGACATTTTGTTTTTTAAAGCCGAACTCAAGTACCTCACCGTAAGAACCGCGCAAAAAGAGTATCTGCTCGAAGAGTCGCTAACCAAAATTGAGGAAGAGTTCGAGGGAGTGTTTACGCGCATCCACCGAAACGCCATCGTGGCAACCAAGGCCATCACCGGGTTTGAGCGTGTCGCGCAAGGTGCAGAAGAAGCAGAGGAAGCCGCAGAAGCGCCCGAGGCCGGCGGTGGCGGCGCTGGATTGCGTTGGGTATGTGTCATTAAAGGTGTGGACGAAAAACTTCCCGTCAGCCGCCGGCAGCAACACATCATTCGGGAGTTTTAGGTGGAAAGCGGTCTTATTTCAAACCTGCTGTTACCGTTATCGCTGGGCATCATCATGCTCGGCTTGGGGCTCTCGCTAACGGTCGCCGATTTCACGCGCGTGGTGCGATTCCCCAAAGCGGTGGTGATCGGCCTTACCATCCAGATGGTGATTCTGACCACGGTGGCATTTGTCATCGCGGTGGTGTTCAAGTTGCCACCCGAGTTGGCGGTCGGCATCCTGTTGCTTGCCGCGGCTCCTGGTGGTGCCACTGCCAACATCTACTCCCATCTCGCACATGGCGATGTGGCCCTCAACATCACACTCACTGCCATTAACAGCGCGCTATCGCTGTTAACCCTCCCGTTCATCATTAGCTTCGCCTTGCAGTACTTCATGGCCAGCGATCAGTATGTGCCGCCGCCGTTTCAGAAAATCATCGAAGTGGGCACGATCATCTTGTTGCCGGTTGTAATTGGTATGGCAATTCGCAAATGGGCACCGGGGTTTGCGGCCAAGATGGAAAAACCGATCAAGCTCTTTTCGGTCGTGCTGCTCGCGTTGTTGGTGGCGGTCTCAGTTTGGCAAAGTTGGGACATCCTCGTTAAGTACTTCGCCGTGGTCGGCTTAGCTTGCCTGGTGTTTAATTTGGTTTCTATGGCGGTGGGATATGCCCTCCCCCTCGCAGTAAAGCTGCCCCAGAAACAAGCGATCGCCATCGCCATGGAGATCGGGATACACAACGGCACGTTGGCCATCTTCATCGCGCTTAACGTGTTGAACAACACAGCGATGAGTGTGCCGGCGGCTATCTATTCGCTGATCATGTTTGTGACGGCTGGTGTCTTTGCATGGTGGCTGAATCGACAGCCCGCACCGAGCCGCTAAGACTTCGACTTCAACTTCGCAAACGCTTCCGCCATCGCGCTGCCGCCAGCAGGCGCAGAAGTTTTCAAACTCGCCATCTGACGGGCAGTTTGGGATGGTTTTGCCTGAAAACCCCCGCCATTGCTTGGGTTTGTATTTCTGGTGGGCGTGTCGTTCAGCCGCATGGTCAACGCCACACGCTGCCGTTTGATATCGACCTCAAGCACTTTCACTTTCACCACCTGTCCTGCTTGGACAACGTCGTGTGCGTCTTTAACGAACTTTTCCGCAAGTGCGGAAATGTGGATCAGTCCATCTTGATGAACACCGATATCCACAAACGCGCCGAAGGCGGCGACGTTGGTGATCACACCTTCCAGAATCATTCCCGGCTGTAGATCGTTCAACGTTTCGACGCCATCTTGAAAGGTCGCCGTGGTGAACTCAGGACGCGGATCACGGCCGGGTTTTTCGAGTTCCTTGAGAATGTCGGTAATGGTTGGCACACCAAACTTTTCATCCGCGTACTTCTCCGCGCGCAGACTCTTCAGCAGCTTGGTGTCGCCCATCAACGCTCTAACGTCTTTCGCATCTTTGTTGATATCGGCCAATATCTTTTCCACCAGCGGATAAGCTTCCGGGTGTACGGACGACGCATCGAGCGGGCTTTCGCCATTCGGGATGCGCAGAAAACCCGCCGCTTGTTCAAACGCTTTGTCACCCAAACGCGGCACTTTCTTAAGCGCTTCACGGGTGGCAAATGCGCCGTGGGTGTTGCGATGGTTGACGATGTTGGCCGCCACAGATGAAGTCAGCCCGGACACCCGCGCGAGCAGCGCAGCCGAGGCGGTGTTCACATCGACACCAACCGCGTTTACACAATCTTCGACGACGGCGTCGAGGGAACGCGCGAGTTGTGATTGATTCAAGTCGTGCTGATATTGGCCCACACCAATGGACTTCGGGTCAATCTTAACCAGCTCGGCGAGCGGATCTTGCAAGCGTCGAGCAATCGACACCGCACCGCGAAGCGATACATCTAGGTCTGGCAACTCTTTGGATGCAAATTCGGACGCGGAATAAACCGACGCGCCGGCTTCAGAAACAACAATCTTGGTGATCTTGCGGGTGGGCTGCGCCTTTTGGATCAGCTTGATGAGGTCACCCGCCAGTTTGTCCGTCTCACGCGAGGCGGTGCCGTTACCAATCGAAATCAGATCAACGTTGTGTTTAATCGCCAGCGCGCCTAACACCGCAAGCGAGCCATCCCAATCACGACGTGGCTCGTGCGGGTAGATGGTCGCGGTTTCGACCACCTTTCCGGTGGCGTCCACCACCGCAACTTTGACGCCGGTACGAATACCAGGATCCAAGCCCATGGTAGCGCGCGGGCCTGCGGGTGCTGCGAGCAAGAGATCTTTCAAGTTGCGCGCAAAAACCGTGATTGCCTCCGTCTCGGCCCGTTCGCGCAACGCTGACATCAGCTCGGTTTCAAGATGCATGGAAAGTTTGATGCGCCATGTCCAACGTACCACTTCACATAGCCATTTGTCGGCAGGCCGTGCTTTATTGGCGACCTTGGCAAATCCGGCAATCATGTCTTCCACCGGATTAAACGGCGCGCTCCATGTCGGCTTCTCTTCTTCGCTATCCAAGCGCAATACGACCGTCAGCACGCCTTCGTTCCGACCGCGAAACAATGCCAGCGCTCGATGCGAGGGAATAGTGCGCAACGTTTCTGAGTAGGCAAAATAGTCGGCGAATTTGGCGCCTTTGTCTTCTTGGCCTTCGATCAATTTGGACTCAACAACGCCGTGCGCCAACAAATAATCGCGCACACGACTGATCAAACCGGCGTCTTCAGCAAAACGCTCCATCAAAATTTGTTTTGCGCCTTCGAGCGCCGCCTTCACATCTGGAACAACGGTATCTTTCTCCGCTGTCTTGGGTTCGGCCGAGATGTATTTCTCAGCCTCGGCTTCGGGCGTCAACGTCGGGTCGGCAAGAAGTGCATTTGCCAGCGGCTCCAGCCCTGCTTCGCGCGCAATCATGGCCTTGGTACGGCGCTTTTGTTTGTAAGGCAGATACAAATCTTCGAGCGTGGTTTTGTCTGCCGCATTAGTGATCGCCGACTTCAGCTCGTCGGTCATCTTGCCCTGCGACTCGATGTTCTCCAAGATGGCCGCACGTCTATCTTCCAATTCGCGCAGATAACGCAACCGTTCTTCGAGTAGCCGCAACTGGGTGTCGTCGAGTCCGCCGGTGGCCTCTTTACGGTAGCGCGAAATGAACGGAACTGTCGCCCCCTCATCCAGCAGCGTTATCGCGGCGGCGATCTGGTTGACGTGAGCGGAGACTTCGAGAGCAAGTCGGGACTGAATGGAAGGCAGCATGAAGGTTGGTTAAGTGCACGTAACGCAAGAGCGCGCATTCTACGCAACTTCTCGCCCGCTAACCCCCAGCCGCAGAAATCAGTTGTAAAGGCGAATGAAGCTGATCAGATCCCGCTCGACCTTGCCCCAAACATGGCGAAGCTGTTCGACTCCTACCGCTGGAATCAAATTGCCAGTTTCAAGTATATGTGCCTCAAGTTCTGTAGCCAGACAGATGGCCTCGTTCGCGTGCAGAAAGTTGAAAGTATTGAGCAGGCTGTGAATGGCAAAAAGGCATCCGGCGACATCGCCAAGTTCGGCGCATGCACACAGACTCTCAAGCTGTTCACAACCCATTTTTACCGCGAGGCGAAATAGCCCCAACAACACTTCAGACTCCGTGCCGAAGTGTGCCGTGATTTCATCTACATCGATACATTGGAGACGCAACGTGTCGCAGGTTGCCAGAGCGGTGTGCTTGGCGTGTGCCGCAGTGGCCGGTCTCATTCCGCATCCCCCATCAGGTTACGGTCTGGATCGATCGCGTCTAATATCGTTTCCAACTTGGCGGGTTTGACCACTAGCGCGTCGAAACCCGCGTCTAGAATCGATTGGCGTTGGTGGGGCATCGCAAACGCGGTATAGGCAATCATCCTCGGACGGTTGTTCGGACGCCGTTCATGAAGCCAACGGCATAACTCCTTGCCGCCCATTCCGGGAAGGCTGATGTCACTAAGGATGGCATCGACTTCGTTACCCACCAGAAAATCCATCGCAAAGTCCGCGCGCTCAACCACTGCAGCGCCATATCCCGCGCGCGTCAGAATCACTCTGGCCAGCTCGGCATTCATGGGGTTGTCTTCAACAATTAGTACTTGTTTCATAGTGAAAGCCTTTCAAGATAACGATGCCGCAACTAGCTGGGAATGCAACGGTTCGAGCGGTAGCAAAACCGTGAAGGTGGAACCCTTAGACGGGGTGGAATCAAGTGTGATGTTTCCGCCCATCAAGGTGACAAGCTCTTTGACTAATGCGAGGCCCAATCCGCTACCTTGGTGCGCGCGATGATCAGAGCCGTCGACCTGAACGAACTTCTCGAAAACCGTGGTGTGCTGTGCTTTCGGGATACCAATACCGCTGTCCGCGATCTCGATAAAAATAGAGGGCTTTGCAACCTCGCCCCTCAGGCCCGGAGCGTTACCCAGCACGCCGACCCGAACAAGGACAAATCCGCTGTCAGTAAACTTGATGGCGTTGTGAATGAGGTTATTCAGCACTTGGGTGAGTTTCAGTCGGTCACAAAAAATTTCTGTTGGAAGGTTTGCCTCAAGCTCGAATCGAAGCGCCAAATCCTTGGCGCGACTACTTGCCCGATGGCCGTTCACCACTTCTGAGATCACATCACTGAGATTCTCGCGTTCGATGTGCATCTCCATCTTGCCAGACGAAACTTTCTCCATGTCGAGCACCGTGTTTACGAGCGCTAGCAGGTGCGCCCCGCTTTTATAAATAGTGTGCGCAAACTTGCGCTGCTCAGGATCACGTAGGTCGGATTTCAGCAGCTCTGCGTATCCGAGAATGCCGTTGAGAGGCGTGCGCAGTTCATGCGACATGTTAGCGAGAAACTGTGACTTCGCCTCATTGGCCTGCAAGGCGGCTTGGCGGCTTTCCTCGATTCGTGTGATGGTCCGAAGCAGCGTCGCACAAAACAACACAATCAGTATGGAGGCCAGCCCGGCCAAGGTGTGGACGGAGTGTTTGTAATCTGCCACCGCAGAGGTGACTTCTTGCAGAGAGAGTCCCACGACAATATAGAGCGGCAGGTTGGAAAGCTTGCGGTATGCCACCACACGCTCGTTACCATCAAAATCGGTTGTAGTGCTGATCGTCAGCGGCCCCGCGTCGACCATCGTTTGAAACGCGATCGATTTTGACAAATCTTGGCCAAGCGACGAAACGTCGCCGAGCTGTTGTGCTCGCACAATCCCGTCCGTCCCGACCAGCGAAACTAGATTGTTTGCGCCCGCAGTCACGGTTTGGTAAACGCGCGTTAAATGGGAAGGATCCATGGCGGCAACAATCACGCCGTCAAAGTCACCGCTCGCGCTGTTCAGGCGCCGCGTAACCTGCATCGACCACTTGTTGGAGAAGCGGCCCAGTAGCGGCTTGCTGATAAACAGCCCGCTATTGGGGTTGGTGGCATGTACGCTTATGTGTTCACTATCGGATAAGTTGACGCGCGAGAATGGCTGGGTTGAGTCGGTGACAAAACCGAGTGCGTCAACCACTGAATAGCCATCCAGCATACCCTTAGCGATGACACCTGCATCCGCGAATTGGCTGAGCTGGAAAGCACCGTGACGGAGTTCATACTGGTATTTTAGAAACAGTACCGATTGGTCTACGGCTGAAATTGTGCGCGTCGTATGCTCTTCAAACGCGCTAGCAAGACGCGCCGCATCCCGCGCTGCCTCGGCGACAACACGTTTGCGCTCGCTGGCAATTTCTCGCGACGCGATGACCCAAACGGCAAACAACAATACCCACGCGAACAACATTACCGAAAGCGTTGCCCGACGAACCGACGAAAGCTGGTTCCATCCGGACCTGTTCACGATGTCTGTTTGCGGAAGAGAAATGGTGGCCACTTTGCACGTCTACCGAGGTTATGTAGCACTGTTGATGACGCCTTGGCGAATCAGGAACGCCGACAACTCCGCCTCAACGTCACCGTAAACAGCATTCAACTCGGCCAACAGAATTGGCCCCAGCGGCGCATACGACGCAGCAACGTGCCGCTCTGCGCGCCGTGCGGTGATTAACGCCTTTTTGGCGTGTAGAAAGTTAAATGTGTTCAGCAGATTGTGGATGGCCAATCGCTGTTCACGGGCGTCATCGATGTTGCCGCAGCGATTTACTGCGCTGATTTGGTCGCGGCTGGTGGACAGCGCAAGTTGTAGGAGCGCCAAAAGGGCCTCGGGCCGTTCGTCAACAAAATGTTGAATCCTCTCGAGATCGATGTGCTGAAATAACGCGTGGCCTTGATAGGCGGTGTTGCGTCGTTCGTTCAGAGTGTTGATCATGTCGAATGCCTTTGGTAGGGTGACTATTGCAGCGACCGGCTGGCCGACTGCGATAGAAGCATTCTGGGCGAGGTGACTTACGGTGTCTGTCGGCGTCGTGTTGCCGTTTTGTCACCGATTGTCACGGCGTCGCCGGACAGCCATAACTATGTCGGCGCGACGAAAAGGTAGCCCTTGCCGCGCACCGTTTTGATGATGGCGGGGTTTTCCATGTCATCACCGATGAGTTTGCGGAGCCGGGAGATCCGCATGTCGATGGATCGATCGAGGCCGTCGTAATCAATACCGCGCGTTTGCCGAAAAATCTCCTCTCGCGAGAGTACGGTACCGGACTGGCTGGCAAGCATCCACAAGAGATCAAACTCGGCGGTCGTAAGTGGTATTGCCTCGCTCTTCAGAGATGCGCTTCGGGCGGCTGGGTTGATCTGCAAATCGCCAAATGCGAGGCTGGCTTTGCCATCGTTTGGTCCGTTACCACCCGCCCGCCGCAGACAGGCTCGCAAGTGCGCGAGAACGATGCGCGAAGTTGCCGGTTTACGTAGGTAGTCGTCCGCGCCTAGTTCCAGACCGAGCAATTCGTCGATATCGTCATCGCGAGCGGTAAGCAGCAGTATCGGCCCGGCAAACTTTGGCCGTAGCTCACGACACAAGTCGAACCCATCCGCGCTGGGCAAACGTCCGTCAAGAATGATCGCGTCAGGTTGCTCGCGCTGCACATCGTCGATTAAGGTGTTGCCGTCGGCCAGGCGCGTTACCCGATAGCCCTCTTTTACAAGATGGCCCGACAGAATCGCGGCGGTGACGTCGTCATCGTCGACGACAAAAACATGTTTGGCGGACATTTGGGAGAGTGAGTTGGAAGCCAATAGTTTAACGGCGCAGTGCCCAACGCATTGTAAATTTCTGTCTGACTAAGGCCGCACAGCGGGCGCTTCGAATTTCATGCCAGCGGCGCGCTTTGCCAAGTAGGCCTCAAGCGCCACCATTTCTTCGCTACCGTAGGCGTAGGGTTCGGCGCGTACGCCCACCATGCAGTTACGAATTCGACGCTGGAGCCCGCCCACGCCCTGCCATTCCAGCCGATAGAGCGGGTAGCCGGTGGGATGCGCCTGCGGAATAAGATTGCCGGCCAACGACCGGCCCACCTGATTGTTGTGGCAATCCTGACAGCTTAAATCAATTTGACCGATGCGTTGGGTAAACAGCGCCTCCCCCTTTTTCTGGGCATCGCCTAGTTTTGCATCGGCGGGCGGTTTGATTGGCAAGCCGCGCGATTGCAACGCGACATAGCTTTCCAGTGCCAGCAGGATTTGGTGCTCCAACGGCAGTGAAGGTGCCTTTTGTTGAACCGTCCGACATAAGTTGATTTGTTGCTGCAAATTAATTACGCGACCCAGTGAGCCGGAATACGCGGGAAATCGCGTGGCAACGGCGCGCATTTTTGTTTTTGCGTCGCCGTGGCAACTCGCGCAAGATTTGTTTGCTGTGCCCTCGGTGCGTTGCCACGCAGCCTCGCCGTCTTTGACCCATAACATCGCCGGATTTTGGCTATCGTCGTTTTGTAGTGCCTGCGTTGACGGTGCCATGTAGGTGTAACCCGATTTGCGGGAGTCGGTTGGCGATTGGGCGAAGGCGTTGGTGGAAAGTGTTGCAGTAAAGGCAAGTACGGAGGCAAATACCGAGGCAAATACGGAAACAAATCCGACACCCACTAGTTTTTGCACCTTGTTCATGCCGAGCGCTTATCGAACCGTGATGGCCACACGCTCGGTCTGCTTGAAACCGTTGTCACCCGTCCAAACAAACAAAAACGAACCGCTGGCAAACGCGGTGGTGTGAAAGGATAGATACGGATTCGCTGAGACTGCGGCAAACAGTTTGGCCGCGAACACCAGTTCGCCCTCGCCTGCTTTGCCAGATGCGTCGGCTTCAACAAAATGACAAGTGAAGTTGCGGATCAAGTCGCGCGCCATCATCACACCGTCACTCGAGCGCCGATAACCGGTTTCCATCGGGTGTTGAATCAACGCACGAAGCTCGATGATCTCGCCGACTTTGGCAGTGGTGGGTACGGTCAGAATACTGCGCGCCATGATGTCTCGCTCGCCCGATCAGTCTTCAAGGCACGCGGCAAGCGTGACAACAACTTCAACGGTATGTGTCCAGCAGCTGCCGTCAGACATCTTGGCAACCGCGACCAGTTTCTGTGTGGTCGCTAACCGAATTCGTGTGGCGATCTTTGCGCGTCCCGCACGGGAGCCAAGTGTGAATTCGGCTACTTCTGGCTGCGGATTCTTTTCATTGAAGACGGCGATGCCCACAACGCGGTCTGCTGCTGTCATCGGGCTTAGCACCGAGACGGTGATCGGTACACTATTGCCGTTATCGACCAGAGGCGCAATTTCGAGTGTCACCCGGCCCTCACGGACTGGCCCGCCTCCTGCGTAGGCGCGGGTGAGCGCGACGAGGGCGTCATTGTCTGCAAGTGCGGCGACCGAACGCAGCAGAATAGTGGCAGCCCCGAGAGTGGAGACCTGCGTTAGGAAAACTCGTCGCGGGGTCATACAAGCATCATTTCAGAGTGACGAGATAGGCGACAACATCCTCGACTTGTTGAGCATCGAGAATGGGTTTTTGCTGCCATGCCGTGCCGACACGTGTCAGACCTTCGGTGCGGTGGTATGCGGGCATGACGCTGGTGGGGTTGAGTTTCCTGCTATCAACGATACGGGAGCGCAATTGCGCTGCACTCCATCGGCCACCCGCTCCTGCGATGGATGGTGCAAGATTGCCTTGAAAGGCAACAGGAACGCCAATGGATTCTGGTAACTGATGACACAGCACACAAAGCCCCCGCTGGCGGTTGGCGACAATCGCTTTGCCGCGCGCGGCATCCCCCACCAAGCCGCCCAGTGGCTGAGAGATGCCATCCTCGATTGCTGCTGGAGTTGATTGCGCAGCCGCAGCTACGCTGCAGGTGAGCAAGCCGACCGCAACTAAAGGTAGCCACGGCCGCCTGACTGCAACGTTTATCAAACTTACGCCTTCAGACTGTGATTCTTCAACGGCAAATCACGAATGCGTTTGCCGGTTGCGGCAAAGATTGCGTTCAACACCGCCGGGGCTGCCACCGCAATGGTCGGCTCACCCACACCGCCCCAGAAACCACCCGACGCGACAATCAAGGTTTCAACCTTCGGCATATCTGCAAGTTTCAACGACGGATATTGGTGGAAGTTGGTTTCGACAATGCGGCCATCCTTGACCGTACATTCTTGATACAAGGCCGCACCAAGGCCATACACAAACGAACCTTCCACTTGCGCTTCGATCTGTTGTGGGTTGACGGCATAGCCGCAATCGGTCGCGGCAACGATGCGGTGAATTTTCAGCACACCATCTTTGCTGACTGACACTTCCGCGCACGCCGCAACATAACTACCAAAGCCCATCGTTTGTGCGAGTCCACGGAAGATGCCAGCAGGTGCGGGTTTGTCCCAGCCAACGTGTTTGGCGACCGCCTCAAGCACCGCCAAATGTTTCGGGTGTTTTGCCATCAGCTTACGACGTAACGCGAGTGGCTCTTGTTTAGTGGCGTGGGCGATTTCGTCAATAAACGATTCCAAGTAGAGCGCGTTTTGATTCAGATTCACCCCGCGCCAAAAACCCGGCGGCACATGCGGGTTGCGCATCGCGTGGTCGACCAGCAGATTCGGGAACGTGTAACCGATCGCGGTTTCCGGCCCACCGAGATTCAAGCCCTGAAACACTACCGGGTCTTTGCCGTCGCGAATCGCTTCGGGGCGCAAGCCGGCCAGAATCGATTGTCCGGAAATCCGCATATGCAGCCCCGTGATTTCACCCCTATCGTCAAGCCCCGCCACCATCTTGCAATGGGTGATCGGGTGGTACTGGCCGTGCGCCATGTCTTCTTCGCGTGACCAAATCATTTTGATTGGTGTGCCGGGCATTTGTTTGGCAATCAGCACGGCTTGTCGCACATAGTCGGTGCCGCCGCGCCGCCCAAAGCCGCCGCCCAAGTGAATCTTGTACACCTCGACCTTAGCGGGCGGCAAACCAGCTGCCTCCGCCGCGACAGCGTGGGCGGCTTCACCGTTTTGAGTCGGCACCCACGCCTCACACAGCTCGGGGGTCCATCGTACGGTGGTGTTCATGGTTTCCATACACGCGTGGTTCTGATGAGGGTACGAATAGGTCGCCTCGACTGTGCGTGCTGCGCTGGCGATGGCAGCTGGTGCGTCACCGATGGTGCTACCGACCACCGCATCTTTAGCGGTGAGCCCTGCTTTTAAAACTTCGGCGAAGGTTGCGCTCGACAGTTTTGCGTTGGGGCCCTCATCCCACTCAATCTTCAGGGCATCCAAAGCGGTCTTGGCGCGCCACCAGGTATCGGCGACAACCGCAACGGCGCTGTCGTTAACACGAATCACTTTTTTCACACCGGGGCGTTTCAACACGGCGCTATCGTCATACGATTTCAGCTTGCCGCCAAACACCGGGCAATCCAGAACCGCCGCATTTAGCAGCCCCGGCATGTTGATGTCCATACCAAAGATTTGTTTGCCATTGGTCTTGTCGACCGTGTCGAGGCGCGCAATCCGTTTACCAGCGATCTGCCAGTCTTTCGGGTCTTTAAGTTTGACGTCGGTGGGTGCGGTGAGTTTTGCGGCAGCCGGGGCTATCTTGCCGTAGGTGGTGGTGCGTGATGATGCGGCGTGGGTGATGACACCCTTGGCCACGGTGCATTCACCGACTGGTACTTTCCATTCGTCTGCAGCGGCTTGGATCAACATCATGCGTGCGGCCGCGCCGCCCTTGCGAACGTAATCTTGTGAGCCGCGAATACCCTGGCTGCCGCCGGTACCAAAACTGCCCCATGGACGTTTGCGTGCAACACTTTGGCCGGGCGTCGGGTACTCGGTGGTGACCTTTGCCCAATCACATTCGAGTTCTTCAGCGACCATCTGCGCCAAGCCGGTCAAGGTCCCCTGGCCCATCTCCGAGCGGGCGATACGGACCACCACCCGATCATCCGGCTGAATCACCACCCACGCGTTAATTTCTGGCGTGGTCGAGGTGATGGCTTGTGCGTTGGCATCTTTCAAAAACGGCACATGAAAACCCACCACCAGCGAGCCCGCAACGGCACTGGAGCCCTTTACAAACTGGCGACGGCCAGTATTAATGGCGCTCATGCTGCACCGCCTTCGATGTGTTTAATGTTGAGTACGTTTGCGACTTTTTTCGGCGCGGGTTTGGTGGTGTTCTTGTCAGACTTAGCACTCGCCATTTCTTGAACCGCCATCTTGATGCCTGCGCGTACCCGGTTGTAGGTGCCGCATCGGCAAATGTTGGTCATCGCGTCGTCGATGTCTTTGTCCGTTGGATTCGGCTTTACTTTTACCAGCGCCGTGGCGGCCATGATCATGCCGGATTGGCAGAAGCCACATTGCGGCACATCGAGCGCGACCCACGCTTTTTGAATTGGGTGCGAACCGTCTTTTGACAGGCCCTCGATGGTGGTGACTTTTTGTGCGGCTTTGACGGCCGAAGCGGGCATCACACACGAACGCACAGGTATGCCATCGATGTGTACCGTGCAGGAGCCACACTGGGCGATTCCACAACCGTATTTGGTGCCGGTCAGGCCGAGTTGTTCACGAAGAACCCACAGTAGCGGTGTATCTTCGTCCGCCTGATAGTCGAGTACTTTGCCGTTTACGTTTAACTTCGCCATGCCGACACTCCTAAATAGTGGAGCGGCAATTATGGACTTATCGGCGAAATTGAAAAGGGGCTCTCAGGTCACAATTTATCCGAGACAAACAAGAATGTTTGTGACTATTGCGCGGGTTCGGTCGCCTTGCCTCGGCAAGCTTGGGTCGGGCTTATTACAAAAGGCCACGCTAATAATCCCCCACCTTCGCTGCGCTCGGCTACCCCCTTTGCAAAGGGGGCAGGGAGACGTCGTTAGACGGTGGGCGGGGGATTTGCGGTGGCCCTACAATGTACAACCGTTAGTTGTAGGCTTGATCCAGCCGACCGTCATAGTAAGTAGACACCATCGACATTTGGACCGCCATTTCGACGCGGCGCTGCGCCTCGCGGCACAACGATTCGATGTCGTCACCCCTAGCCCGTGCAACACATGCGTGATAGGCGTGATCAAGCGCATCGGCGGCTTGACGCCATTCCGGGATATTCAACACCTCATCGTCGAATTGGTCCCGCGCCGTTTCGAATGAACTTTGTAACGCAGCCAGAAAACGACTGCTGGCGTCGATACACGAAAGCCTTGACGATTGGTGTGGCAGGCGGCGTGCGGCGGGTGGGGTCTTGAGGTGGCTGAGCTGGGGCATGATGTTCTCCGGGATCCTAGTAGGCAAACTCGTCGAGAAATTGATGACGGTTGACTATCGCGCGGAACTTGATTCGTTAAGCCCTTGATAAGCCCCGGAAAAACCGCCGATTTATGCGTTTTCAGCCGAATGCGGAGTTTGAATGAAGAGATAAAGCGGTGTAACCGATTGCGCCTTGCTTGCCTGTTGGCTTTGGCGGAAACTTCACTAAGCAGATGTTGCTCAATATTCCAACCGACTCGCCGAAGGAGCCACCGTGCCCGATGATCAATTGCCGCAAATGCCGCTGAATGCGCCAGCACGCAAAACCGCTGCCGACTTTCACCCCGAGGTGTTGAAGCTGTTCGACCAATACGTACACGGCGCAATTGATCGCCGCGGCTTTCTTGCCGGCGCGACCAAGTACACGGTCGCCGGCGTCTCGGCCACCATGGTGTTGGAAATGTTGAACCCCAACTTTGTGTCTGCCCGGCAGATCAAGCGTGACGATCCGCGTATCGTTGCTAAGTACGTCGAATACGCATCGCCTGATGGCAGCGGCAAGATGAAAGGCTACTTGGTCATGCCCGCCAAAATGACCGGCACCTTACCTGCGGTCATGGTGATTCACGAGAATCGCGGCCTGAATCCACACATCGAAGACATGGCCCGTAAAGTGGCGCTGGATAACTTCATCGCTTTTGCCCCTGATGCCCTGACGCCACTTGGTGGTTATCCCGGTGACGAGGACAAAGCCCGTACGGAGTTTGCAAAACTCGATCAAACCAAAGCGCGCGCCGATTTCGTTGCGGCCTATGGTTTTATGAAAGCGATGAAAGAAGTCAGCGGCAAGATTGGTGTGGTTGGTTTTTGTTATGGCGGCAGCATGGCGAACTATTTGGCGACGCAACTCCCTGATCTCGCAGCCTCTGTCCCGTTTTATGGCAGCGCGGCAAAAACAGAGGACGTGCCAAAGATCAAATCACCACTCCTGATTCACTACGCGAGTAACGATGAACGTATCAACGCGGGCTGGCCGGTTTATGAAACAGCGCTGAAAGCGGCCGGGGTGAAATACGAGGCTTTTTTCTACCCGAACACCCAACACGGCTTTAACAACGATACAACGCCGCGCTACGACGCTGCAGCGGCGAAACTGGCCTGGGATCGCACCATCGCGTTCTTCAACAAGAACCTGCACGGCAAGTAAGCGAAACTGCAAAGTCTAGGATGGACGGGCATTTTCAGGAATTTGATCGCGGAAATGCCCGCCAGTCGTCGAGTGTAACCATCTGGGAACTTCTATTGATGCGGCAATTAAACATGAATAACCAAGGAAACCCGCTCCCGCACACAACCACAAGGGTTGCGCCGAGCTGCAATCCCATCCAGCACAAGATCAATCGGTTACGAAGGTCTGGGTTCCCGCTGTTACCAAACTAAGCTGGCACGACGGCGCATTTATAAGTTCCCATCTTCGCGAAAACGCCCACCACTAGCTCACTGAGTACGGTGACCCATCGGTCGCAACCAAGATGTGCGTCATAACGAAATCTAAGCGCCGTGGTAATGCTGGAGCTAATGTTTGCTCTGAACCTAAATCCGGCAGTTACCCTGCCGCTGTAAGTTGGGCTGACGGTAGCCAAGGTGGCAGTGGGCGCGTGATTTTGGCCACCACGTATTCCAGAAATG
>JBIIYQ010000163.1:0-5807 GCA_044346745.1 Usitatibacteraceae bacterium
TCTCCCGTGAAGGGAGAGGGGCTGATTCGGCCACGAGCCTCTCAAGTCAAGGTATTGGCGGCAGTTCGAGCGCCTCCCTCCCCCTTGGCGGGGGAGGGACAGAGGGAGAGGGGGCAGCAGCATGGAAGCTTCCCAAGATCGAAATTCGTCGCGGTGCCGGTGCCTATATTTGCGGCGAAGAATCCGCGATGATCGAATCCATCGAAGGCAAACGTGGCATGCCACGCTTGCGCCCGCCGTACGTCGCCCAAGTTGGTTTGTTCGGCCGCCCCACACTCGAACACAATTTCGAAACGCTGCACTGGGTGCGCGACATTCTCGAAAAAGGCGCGTCGTGGTTTAGTAGCCACGGCAGAAACGGCCGCAAGGGCCTGCGTTCGTTCTCGGTTTCTGGTCGCGTGAAAAACCCCGGTGTACATCTCGCCCCGGCGGGAATCACAGTCAAAGAACTCATCGATGAGTTTTGTGGCGGTATGTTGGATGGCCACAATTTCTATGCGTATCTTCCCGGTGGCGCGTCTGGTGGAATTTTGCCGGCGAGTATGGGTGATATCCCACTCGACTTTGATACCTTGCAGCCGCATGGTTGTTTTATTGGCTCGGCTGCAGTCGTGATCATGTCGCATCACGACAAAGCTCGTGACGCGGCGCTTAACCTCATGGAATTTTTTGCCGACGAGAGTTGTGGGCAATGCACGCCTTGCCGTGTGGGTACGGAGAAAGCGGTGGCGCTGCTCGAAGAATCGAAATGGAAAACCGGTCTCTTGGAAGATCTATCGCAGGCGATGGTGGATGCGTCTATTTGCGGGCTAGGGCAGGCGGCACCGAATCCGATTCGGTGTGTGATCAAACATTTTTCCCATGAGATTGAGTGAGTGACTTTATGCGCGCCTTCCAAAATGGTAACAACCGCTTTGTCACTAATCTTTGCATGTCGCCCCGGCGCAGGCCGGGGCCCAATTTCGCAACGTGCCCCCGCGGACAAAATTGGACCCCGGCCTGCGCCGGGGAGACACTTGTAATTTATCGGTTGCCGCTATGAACATGATTTCTGAACCAATCGCGCATTTGGCAAACCCGCGCACCACCGTCGAATTCACACTCAACGGCCAAAAGGTGACGGCCTTTGCCGATCAAACCCTGATCGAAATCGCAAGAGAACACGGCACAGAAATCCCGCATCTCTGTTACAAGCCGGGTTATAGGCCGGACGGCAATTGCCGCGCGTGTGTGGTCGAGATTAAAGGTGAACGGGTGCTTGCGCCATCGTGCTGCCGCCATCCTAGCAACAACATGGAAGTCTCCACCGCATCGCCACGCGCACTGCATTCACAAAAAATGGTGCTGGAGCTTCTCACCTCAGACGCGCCGGACAAAAACCACAAGCCACAAGAGAATGAGCTTTCCAAGTGGTCGGCAAAACTCGGCGTCACCGAATCACGCTTTGCATCGAAAGTTGCGAAGCATCCTGCACCCGCACCGGATTTTTCGCATCCGGCAATGAGTGTAAATCTCGATGCGTGCATTCAATGTACGCGTTGTGTTCGCGCCTGCCGTGAAGAGCAAAACAACGACGTGATCGGCTACGCCTTCCGTGGTGCTGAATCAAAAATCGTTTTTGACTTCGACGACCCGATGGGCGCATCGACCTGTGTGGCCTGCGGCGAATGCGTGCAAGCGTGCCCGACCGGTGCACTGGCGCCCGCCAAAGAAGCGTACGCCGTGGTTGCCGACAAAAAAGTCGACAGCGTGTGCCCGTACTGCGGTGTGGGCTGCCAGCTCACGTATCACGTCAAAGACAATAAGATCATTCGTGTCGAAGGCCGTGACGGCCCGGCGAATCAGTCGCGCTTGTGCGTGAAGGGTCGCTTCGGGTTTGACTACGCACATCACAAGCAGCGCCTCACCACGCCGCTCATCCGCAAGTCAGGCGTGCCAAAGAACGGCGACTTCCGTATGGACCCGGAGAATTGGCGCGACATCTTCCGCGAAGCGACGTGGGAAGAAGCGCTCGATTTGGCCGGCGGTACGTTGGCGAAACTGCGTGACACACATGGCCCAAAATCACTCGCGGGCTTCGGCAGCGCCAAGGGCTCCAACGAAGAAGCGTATCTCTTCCAGAAACTCGTGCGTGTTGGTTTTGGTTCGAACAACGTAGACCACTGCACACGCCTCTGTCATGCGTCATCCGTGGCGGCACTGCTCGAAGGAGTCGGCTCGGGTGCGGTATCGAATCAAGTGGGTGACGTTGAAAACGCCGAGGTGATCTTTATCATCGGCGCGAACCCAACGTCGAACCATCCTGTCGCGGCGACTTGGATTAAGAACGCGGCAAAAAGAAACGCCAAGCTCATCGTTGCCGACCCGCGTCGAAACGATCTCTACCGTCATGCGTGGCGTTATCTGCAATTCAAGCCGGACATGGACGTCGCGATGCTGAACGCCATGATCCACACCATCATCGAAGAGAATTTGGTCGATCCGGACTTCATCAAGAACCGTACCGAAAACTATGAAGCGCTGAAAGAAAACGCCAGGAATTTCTCGCCGGAAAAAATGGCGCCGCTGTGTGGCATCCCGGCGGAAACATTGCGCGAAGTCGCACGTGCCTACGCGACCTCAAAAGCCTCGATCATCTTGTGGGGCATGGGTATCTCTCAGCACGTTCACGGCACTGACAACGCGCGCTGCTTGATCGCGCTCACGCTCATGACCGGTCAGGTGGGTAAGCCGGGCTCCGGCTTGCATCCGCTACGCGGGCAAAACAATGTGCAGGGTGCGTCCGATGCGGGATTGATCCCGATGATGTTCCCGGACTACAAACGTGTGGACAATCCTGATAACCACGCACGTTTTGAAAAGCTGTGGAACACTAAACTCGATAACAAACCTGGGCTCACGGTGGTCGAGATCATTGATGCCGCGTGTGATGGCCGCATCAAGGGTATGTACGTCATGGGTGAGAACCCGGCGATGTCAGACCCGGACTCCAACCACGCACGCGCCGGCTTGGCCAATCTCGAAATGCTGGTGGTACAAGATATTTTCTTGACCGAAACCGCTTACCTCGCCGATGTCGTGTTGCCGGCATCCGCTTGGCCAGAAAAAATGGGAACGGTCACCAACACCGATCGTATGGTCCAGCTCGGGCGTCGTGCGCTCGATATGCCCGGTGACGCGCGCCAAGACTTGTGGATCATCCAGCAGCTCGCAAAACGTCTGGGCCTCGATTGGAACTACGAAGGCGAAGACAGCGGTGTGGCGGCGGTGTATCAAGAAATGCATGTCGCGCAAAACTCCATCAGCGGCATTAGCTGGTCGCGTTTGAATCGCGAATCGTCCGTCACGTATCCGTGTGCGAATGATGATGACCCCGGCCAGCCGGTGGTGTTCATCGACAAATTCGCCACGCCGAATGGCCGTGCGAAATTTGTGCCGGCTGACATCATTCCCGCGAATGAGCGGCCAGATGGTGAGTATCCATTTGTGCTCATCACTGGTCGCCAGCTTGAGCATTGGCACACAGGCTCGATGACACGTCGTGCCTCGGTGCTCGATGCGATCGAGCCCAACGCGGTAGTGAGCATGAACCCCATCGACATGCGTAAGGTCGGTGTAGCCGCAGGCGAAACAGTCACCATTGCATCACGCAGAGGTGAAGTTGGTATCACCGTCCGTGCCGACGAAGGCACACCCGTTGGCAGCGTGTTTATGCCCTTCGCGTTTTATGAAGCGGCTGCCAACATGCTCACCAACTCGGCGCTTGACCCGTTTGGCAAGATCGCGGAACTCAAGTACTGCGCGGTCAAAGTGACCAAAGGCGGAGAGAAGATCGCACTTTCGAGCTACGGCGGAGGCATGGCGTTTCAGTGATTGATCGCGCATTGCGCGGTGCTTGGTCAGCTTTTCGCAGCCAATAAAAAGGCGCTACGGATTCCGTAGCGCCTTAAGGTCACACTCACGCTCACTCAAAAAACTTATCGGCGATGCCCGCGCCAGCCGCCGTGGTAATACACATGGCCACGCGGCCAATATGAACGTCCAGCAACATACCCAAGCGTGAGGCCAACCACCGCAGCCGGCCACACCGGACCGTAGTAGTAAGGGTCGTCATAAACCCGCACACGTTCTACGTAGCGGGGCTCTACATACACTCGTTCCACCACGCGCGGCGCAGACCCATACGTGGATTCATAACTTGGTGTTGGCGTGACCGAAGGTGTGGATGCAGGGGTCGGTGATGTTTCTGAGCCGATCGAGGAAGTCTCAAGCGGGATGGTGGCACCAACCGGGAAGGGCAGCTGCACCTCATGCTGCTTGCCGTTGTATTCATAAATCACCTTGTAACCAATGAGGCGGTCTTCAGTGATCAGCTCACAAGCGCGCTGCGGGGTGGGCTTGCAGCCGCGCGGCGTCTCGGTGACACGCTTCATCACTGGTGTGCTGGAAATGACGTTGCCGACGGCCTGCGCAAAAGTTGGCGCGCTAAGCGCTGCCGCGGAAACCATTGCCGATACTAAGGCTGAAACTTTCAGAAAATGACGCATGGGACTTACCTCCTTGTGATACTGCCGATGTCACCACCGACGCGGTACTCACCTTGATCAAACATGAACCAATGATATGCCTTTCTAGACTTCCGGGAGGGGCACAAGTTCAGAAATACGTGACCATCTGTAACCGCGCTGAACCCACTGGCAGCATTTCGCACACACAACAGACATGTTTATAAAAGCCGCGGCAGGCATAAACTGCGGGCTGCTCACCAAGACTGCTACCCCCATATATGACAACCCAGCCTACCAAACCAGTCTGGCCACGCACCTTGCAGATGAGCCACGTGCGTGAACACCACGCCGAGTTTGTCCAACAAGTCGAGAAAGCCGCCATGGCCAACCAAACCCGCCCGCTGACCCGGGATTCCAAAGTCACACTTCGCGAGATCAACAAAGAAACCGCTCGCGCCATCATGTTTCTGGATGTCGCGCCGCATCAGGATGGGCTTGTTGCGCCGAATGCCGTATCGATTGCGCAGGCATACTTCGAGCCGAAGGCATGGATGCGGGCTATTTACGCCGATGAAGCGCCGGTCGGATTTTTGATGCTTGAAGACTGGACACTGCTGACTGATGGCACCACGCCCGATCTGCACAACGGTGAGCTTTATGTTTACCTGTGGCGGTTTATGGTCGATGCGCGCTACCAACAGATGGGGTACGGTGCGCAGGCAATTTCGGCGGCTATCGATTACGCACGCACGCGGCCCGGCGCGAAATACATGCTGCTTTCGTTTGTGCCCGCTGAACAAAACCCAGAAGCGTTTTATGCGCGCTTTGGTTTTGAGCGCACCGGCGAGATTGATGACGGTGAAGTGGTGATGGCGCTGGCACTGTAGCCGCATTAGCCAATCACTACAGTCCCGCGAAGCGCTACGCTTTTAGCCTGTCGCCCCGTTGAAGAACGGGGCCCAATTTTGGTGAGCCGTTCACAACTGTTTAACTTGGATCCCGGCCTCCGCCGGGAAGACACTCGTTGTTTCGTTGTTCCCTCACGATACTTGTGGCTCGCTACCCCCCCGTGACCGCGCAGCGCTCCCCTCTTAGGATGTCGCCCCGTTGAAGAACGGGGCCCAGTTTTCGTTGCGCCTCACCGCCGCCCCCGCGCAGCGCTCCCCTTTCAGCCTGTCGCCCCGCTTAGTTATGTAACCGAGAACGGGGCCCAATTTTGGTGAGCCGTTCACAACTGTTTAACTTGGATCCCGGCCTCCGCCGGGAAGACACTCGTTGTTTCGTTGTTCCCTCACGATA
>JBIIYQ010000164.1:0-5784 GCA_044346745.1 Usitatibacteraceae bacterium
GTGGAACACACCTGCGTTAGCTTGCGGACAATTCGGCGGTCGTGGCCGCTAGATTCCTCATCGACGCTGGGTGGTGTGGGTGGGGGAATACTTTTGGAGTCTGTCTCTCGGTAAGGAGAGCAGATGCGGCGGTTAGCCCCTCCACCCCGGCTTCTCTACTGTTACAGAAGAAAACCGTTAACACCAGTGCAACCATACAAGCGGCGGTCCACGCGAGCCGTCTAATTTCATATCTTGATCCGCCGAATCAAAATGAAAAGCCATGTGACTTTGACCCTTGGTGTGCTTAACAGATGACCACCTTCTCCCCGAACCTACAGGACTTCTTGGCTACCGCAAGCAATGAGTTTCAGTACCTACTGTCAGACTACGACTTCTCGATTGATCCGCCCGGAGTCAATCCCTACTCCATCTCGTTCACCCGGGACAAGACGACGGTTAAGGTCGAAGGAATTAACTGGGGGGCAGGTGTCAACGTCATCCTATCGCACGCTAACGAGCGGGTACCGCTGTGGGCCATCGCGCAAGCGAAGGGAGTTTATGAACCGCCGGGTTCAGGTCAATTAGAGCAGTTGAAGGAAAACGCAGCACTTCTCAGAAGCGCTGCCGAGGACGTACTGAGGGGAAGTGCAAGCATTTTCCCAGCCGCGATCCAAGCCATGCGTGAGGCGAATGCTGAATCAAGCAAGCCAAAAGCGCGCAAGCTTCCCTGAGCGCGTGCAGCCTAACCACTCGCTCAAGCTGAGCACCAACGGTAAGACGCCAGCTTAGCGCGAACATTAAACAGCCGCGTTCGGGCAATCGCCATGTCGGCGTTGGGTCAAGAGTGTTGGTTACCATCGTCATAAAGCGGACGTTCTGTATGCCGGAAGGTGTACCAGGCTAAAGAAAAACAGCAGGGTGAAACTTCTTCGCTAGCTTGCAAAGAAGTCTTTGACTTTGTCCATAAACCCCTTGGCGCGGGGATTGTGTTTGTCGCCGTCTTTTTTGTTGATCTCTTCCAACTCGCGCAATAGCTCTTTCTGACGATCGGTCAGGCGAACCGGCGTTTCGATCACCACGTGGCACATGAGGTCGCCGTTTGAGGTCTGTCGAATTGGTTTGATACCTTTGCCACGTAGTCGGAATACCTGCCCAGATTGGGTCTCGGCCGGAATCTTAATCTTGGCTTCCCCGTCCAGCGTCGGGATGCTGATTTCGCCGCCAAGTGCTGCGACCGTAAACGAGATTGGCATTTCACAATGCAGATCTGCACCATCACGCTGGAACACACTGTGTGCCTTTAGTTGCACCACGACATAGAGGTCGCCAGGTGGGCCACCATTTACGCCGGCTTCACCCTCACCCGACAAACGGATGCGATCACCATCGTCAACACCCGCTGGAATTTTGACTGACAAGGTCTTATGTTTCTTCACACGACCCGCACCGTTACAAGCCGCACAAGGTTCGGGGATGACTTTGCCGGTGCCGTGACAGGTCGGGCAGGTTTGTTGAATCGAGAAGAAACCCTGCTGCATGCGTACCTGGCCGGAGCCGCCGCAGGTGTGGCATGTCTTGGGCTTGGTGCCCGGTTTGGCACCTGAACCATCGCAGACCTCACACTCTTCCATGGCAGGGATACGGATCTTAGTTTCGGTGCCGCGTGCGGCCTGCTCTAGCGTGATCTCCATGTTGTAACGGAGGTCTGAGCCGCGATAAACCTGCTGGCCGCCGCCTCGCCGGCCACCGCCACCACCAAAAATCTCGCCGAAAATATCGCCGAATGCGTCTGAGAAGCCACTCATGCCTTCACCACCATATCCGCCGGGGCCGCCACCCATCTGTGGGTTTACACCCGCGTGGCCATAGGCATCGTAGGCGCGACGTTTTTCAGCGTCTGCAAGAATTTCGTAGGCTTCTTTTGCCTCTTTAAACTTTCCCTCTGCATCTTTACTGTCAGGGTTGCGGTCAGGGTGGTACTTCATCGCGAGCTTGCGATAAGACTTCTTGATGTCGTCGTCCGATGCATCTCGATTGACGCCGAGAATTTCGTAAAAGTCGCGTTTGTTGGCCATTTGTGAGAAGAGGGAAGGGGGAATGGAGAAGAGGGAGGGCGGCCTTAGGACGCAGAGACTTTGCGCCTGATCGCTGCGGCAAGTCCCATAACTAAGCCTGAAGTGCTGTCAATTCTAGCGAGGGTAGCCGTCGCGTCTTCAACATAATCGGGTTTGTGCGCTACCGTGAGTAGTGTATCGAGTTCGGAGAGGGAGCCACTTGCGATGCTCAGAAATTGCAAGTACTCCTTGCTCCCTTTGCGCGCTGCGCCTTCGGCGATGTTTGCAGGCGCAGAGACTGCCGCACGTCGAAGTTGCGAGACCAAGCCGAACTGCTCGGATTTGGGGAATGACGAAGTGAGCGCGCATATCTCGACTACAAGCTTCACCGCTTGTTGCCATACGATGAGGTCACGATGGTTGCGCTTCACGGCGCGCCCTTCACTCTTCTCCCTTCCACCTTCCGGCGCTACTTTTTGTCCTTCACCTCGGTGAACTCGGCATCAACGACATTGCCCATGTCCTTTTCCTTAGCGGGTGCTTCTTGCGCGCCGCCAGCGCTTGGCCCCGCGCCGCTGGCAGCAGCTTCAGCCTGCGCCTTGGCTTGCATGTCAGCGTACATTTTCTCGCCGAGCTTCTGAGCGGCTTTGGTCAGCGCTTCCGTTCTGGCGGTGATGGCGTCTTTGTCGTTGCCTTTCAGCGCCTCCTCAAGATCCTTGCTGGCGGCTTCAATTGCAGACTTCTCGGATGCATCAAGCTTGCCGCCGTATTCTTCGAGGGACTTCTTGGTCTCGTGTACCAATGCATCACCTTGGTTACGCGCGGTCACGAGCTCAAGCGCTTTTTTATCTTCGTCAGCGTTGGCCTCAGCATCTTTCACCATGCGCTGGATTTCTTCTTCCGTCAAACCAGAGTTGGCCTTGATGGTGATCTTGTTTTCTTTGCCGGTTGCCTTGTCTTTCGCCGACACGTGCATGATGCCGTTCGCATCGATGTCAAAGGTGACTTCGATCTGTGGCTGGCCACGACGTGAAGGCGGGATACCTTCCAAATTGAACTGCCCCAGTGACTTGTTGCCTGCCGCGAGTTCCCGTTCACCCTGAAGCACGTGAATAGTCACGGCCGATTGATTGTCGTCAGCGGTCGAGAAGACTTGTGATGCCTTGGTCGGCACTGTTGTGTTTTTCTTGATCAGTTTGGTCGATACACCGCCAAGTGTTTCGATGCCCAGCGATAGCGGCGTGACGTCGAGTAACAATACGTCTTTCACGTCGCCTTTCAAGACGCCGCCCTGAATTGCCGCACCAACTGCAACGGCTTCGTCCGGGTTTACGTCTTTACGTGGCTCTTTGCCGAAAATCTCTTTGACCTTCTCCTGCACCTTCGGCATACGCGTTTGACCGCCGACCAAGATAACGTCAGAGATGTCCTCAATCTTGACACCAGCGTCTTTGATGGCGATGCGGCAAGGCTCGATGGTGCGCTCGATCAGTTCATCAACGAGGGACTCAAACTTGGCGCGGGTGATCTTCACCAGTAAATGCTTCGGGCCAGTCGCGTCGGCCGTGACGTATGGCAGGTTGACTTCGGTCTGTGAAGACGAAGATAGTTCGATCTTTGCTTTTTCAGCGGCTTCCTTCAGACGCTGCAATGCGAGCACGTCTTTCTTCAGGTCAATGCCTTGTTCTTTCTTGAATTCATCACATAGGTAGTCCATTAGGCGTTGGTCGAAATCTTCACCGCCCAAGAAAGTGTCACCGTTGGTGGATAGCACTTCAAATTGATGTTCGCCGTCGACCGAGGCAATTTCAATGATCGAGACGTCGAAGGTTCCCCCGCCCAAGTCATAGACGGCAATCTTGCGGTCACCTTCTTTTTTGTCCATGCCGAACGCTAGTGCCGCAGCAGTCGGTTCGTTGATGATGCGTTTGACTTCTAGGCCTGCGATACGACCGGCATCTTTGGTGGCCTGACGTTGCGCATCATTGAAGTAGGCTGGAACTGTGATGACGGCTTCAGTGACTTCTTCGCCAAGATAATCCTCAGCGGTTTTTTTCATTTTGCGCAACACTTCCGAGGACACCTGCGGCGGCGCGATTCGTTTACCACGTACTTCAACCCATGCATCACCGTTGTCGTTCTTGACGATCGTGTAAGGCATGAGATTGATGTCTTTCTGGACTTCTTTTTCTTCAAAGCGGCGACCAATCAGTCGCTTAACCGCGAATAGGGTGTTTTTCGGGTTGGTTACCGCTTGACGTTTTGCCGATGCGCCGACCAACACTTCGCCGTCTTCCTGATAGGCGACAATCGATGGCGTGGTACGAGCGCCTTCGGCGTTCTCGATGACTTTTGGCTGACCGGCTTCCATGATGGATACACACGAGTTCGTGGTGCCCAAATCAATTCCAATAATTTTTCCCATGATGTTTTCCCTTTGAAGCGAGTTTTTTAGATATGTTCTATTTGGGGGCGGTACTTAACGCTTCAAGTCTCGCCAGCTGCGGTTCAAGACTTGGCCTTGGAAACTGCAACCAATGCTGGACGTAGTACCCGCTCATGCAGTGTGTAGCCCTTTTGCATGACTGACACGACCGTGTTCGGTTCTTGCTCCGACTCGACTGCTGCAATGGACTGATGACGCGACGGATCAAATTTTTGACCCAGCGGATCTACCTCCTGGATGGAAAATTTTTCGAACACCGAAGTGAGTTGCCGTGCGGTCAGCTCCACCCCCTGTTTGTAAGCATCAACAGACGGCGATTCTACTTTTAGCGCTGAATCTAGGCTGTCCTTGACCGCCAGCAACGCATCGGCAATCCGCTCGACACCATACTTCTGCGCCTTCAGCACGTCTTCGGCAGAGCGCCGACGGATGTTTTCCGTCTCCGCTTTCGCCCGCAGCCACTCGTCCTTGGCGGCGGTTGCCGCCGCTTCGGCGGTGGCTAATTTGATGGCGAGGTCAGCCCCCGAGTCGATCACGCTGGCGGTTGGGTCGGTTTGGTCTGTTTGCGCGTGCGTTGTCTGCCCCTGCGCATTTTCTGATGTTTGTGTCATCCCAGATTTCCCTGAAAAAAATCGATCTTGGTGGATATTGGGCTGATCAAGTTGATTTCAAGCGCAATTACCTAAAGAAACGCCGAAAATTTTGGGTTTCATCGGCTATGGCGAGTTACGCTGCCGGTCGTTTCGGCCCATCGCTAATGAGCCAGTTCACTAACAGGGTGATTACTGAGTACATCAACGATCCAACAACTGCCGCCATGAAGCCTGACACGGTAAATCCCTTGACGACCTCTGCAACTAGCCAGAAGAGCATGGCGTTGATGACGAAGATAAAGAGTCCCATCGTTAACAGGGTCACCGGCAACGTGAGAAGGATAAGGATCGGTCGAATCACAGCATTGACCAATCCCAGAACCAGCGCCGCAACGAGGGCAGCGAAAATGCCGTCGACGCTGACGCCGGAATAGAGATAGGCCACCGCGAGTAGGGCGAGGGCGTTGACGCACCAGCGAACGAGAAGCTTCATGTAGTCGGCCTTTGATTGTAGCTTTGCAGCGATTGAAAGGTAAGCGCAATGATAACCGCGTGACACAGTTGCTAAGCGATTCCTCAACCTCCCCGTTGGCCGGTCAAATTCCCCCACCCTTGGCCACTTCAAATTCCCCCACCTCGCTGAGCGATTAGCGGCGTAATTCTGCGCCGGTTCTTAGCGCATCGGGAGCCACACTGGCAGGACGTATCT
>JBIIYQ010000061.1:0-17915 GCA_044346745.1 Usitatibacteraceae bacterium
CCTAACATTTCCATGGTGATCAACCTTTATCTCCCGCCTAAAAATTAGGCAGGCAAGTAGAACACCTAGGTCAATATTGAAGCGGCATAACCCCTAAAAGTGGGTCAATATTCGGTCGGCGGCAACACGCGGTGGCATCGGCTCTGGCCGCGAGGTCATGAGCTCTGGCGGGAATGGCTTCAATAGCTTCACCGCATCCAGCGGCGTAGCATTGAGCCAAGCGAGGTAGTTTTCTGGCTCGACGATGACGGGCATGCGCTTTTCATCGCCGGGCCGATGGAACTGATTCATTACGGGATGTGTGTCCGCGTTGATAGTTAGCATCGTGAACGACTCGAAGTAGGTATCGCCCTTGCCGTGGCTTTCCCATAGTCCACCAATGGCAAATGGCTCGCGGCTCGCCATCTCGATCCGCCAACGAACGGCGCTACCGGATTCCCAATTCGGTTCGTAGAAGAGTTCGGCTGGCACAAGGCAAAACTGGGCACGACTCCAAGCACCTCGAAACATTGGCTTCTCGACCACTGTTTCCGTTCTCGCGTTATAAGCCATGCGGCCCAACTTGGCGACCTGATCGTCCTTCGCCCAAAACGGCACTAGCCCAAATCGTGCAGGCGTCCATTCCAGATGGCCAGCGTTTTCACTTTCGGCCCGAGCGGGACGAATGATTGGCGCAGGATCATTCGGGAAAACTTCGACCTTGAAGGGAATCTTCGTCTCTCGAATATCTTCGAGCGTGCCGAATTTCATCGCTTCGATGGCAGAGGGGCGGTAGTTGGTGCACATAACCAGATTTTGCCTAAGTTAGGCACAACTGACTGCAATCGCATAGGCACTTGCATCGCGCAAGATCACATACCTATGGTCGAACTGATTGCTTAGAGCTCACGTAAATTGATCTATTCAATCTACAACGACTTATTCACCACGAACAAGGATGTAATTGGCGGGCTCGGTATCTACAACTCCACGAAATACATTCCAACGATGGGATGAATGTTGGCCGACAAAACTAGACACGATCTAGACACGGCACAAAAACAAAAGGCTTAGATTTCTCTAAGCCTTTGTTTTTTATGGCGTCCCCACGGGGATTCGAACCCCGGTTACCGCCGTGAAAGGGCGATGTCCTAGGCCTCTAGACGATGGGGACAGGATCGTCGTACTACAGTGCTGCGAATTCTGTGGTGGAGATAAGCAGGATCGAACTGCTGACCTCTTGCATGCCATGCAAGCGCTCTCCCAGCTGAGCTATACCCCCACTTGGAAAGACCGCAATTATAGCCGGAAGCACCGCCACTTGCAAAGCCCAGAAAAACGGCGGAAATCAGGCTGCCGGCAATTTCTCGCGCCCAAGTCTGGCCACGACTTCGTCGCGCCCAAGGACTTCGATCACGGCATCCACTCCCGGCGTCTGCGTCTGCCCCGTTAGCAACACCCGTAAAGGCATCATCAGCTGCGGCATTTTCAAGCCGAATTGGGCAACTTCCGCCTTTATCGCCGCACTTATCTCGGCCTTGGTCCATCCTATATGCGCCAGTTTTTCCGCCAATGAGGCAACCGCTGGCTTCGCCGCGTCCGTCAGATGCTGCGCAAGCAAGCTGGCGTCGACGTGTGGGCGGGCGTAGAAATAATGGGCTTGGGCGGCCATCTCCACAAGTGTCGGCGCGCGTTCCCGCAGCAACTCGGCCACTTGCACCACATCAGGACCTGAATCGGGATCGAGGCCGGCTTTAGCGATGAAAGGCCGAAGTAATCCACCAAGCATCTCGCGGTCCATCTGCTTAATGTATTCATGATTCAACCAATTCAATTTCTCAGTATTGAACTGGGCGGCCGACGGGGTAATGTGGTCAAGGTCAAACCACTCACAAAACTGAGTCATCGAGAACACTTCATCGTCACCGTGTGACCAGCCGAGGCGCGCAAGATAGTTGACCACGGCGTCGCGGACATAGCCATTCGCCGGGTATTCCATCACCGAGACAGCTCCGTGGCGTTTTGATAGCTTTTGTCCGTCGTCCCCGAGAATCATGGACAGGTGCGCATACACGGGAACCTCCGCACCAAGCGCTTGCAGGATATTGATCTGACGGGGGGTGTTGTTGACGTGATCATCGCCGCGAATGACATGGGTGATTTTCATGTCCCAGTCGTCAACACAGACACAAAAATTATAGGTGGGCGTGCCGTCGGCGCGGGCGATGACTAAGTCATCCAATTCCGTGTTGGCAATCTCTATACGCCCTTTGACCCCATCCTCCCACGCCACCACGCCGGTCTCTGGGTTGCGGAAACGTACAACTGGTGAGACGCCATCCGGAATCGGCGGGAGCACCTTGCCGGGCTCTGGACGCCACGTCCCGTCGTAGCGCGGCTTGTCTCCGCGGGCACGCTGCGCCTCACGCAACCGATCCAGTTCAGCCGCCGGCATATAGCAATGGTACGCAGTACCGGCAGCCAACATCGCGCTGATCGCTTCCTTGTATCGAGGCATCCGGCGCATCTGATAAAACGGACCTTCGTCCGGTGTCAAACCAAGCCACTGCATGCCATCCAGAATGGCTTGGACCGCCTCAGGCGTGGAACGCTCTACATCTGTGTCCTCAATACGCAGAATAAAGGTGCCGCCGTGGCGGCGAGCAAATGCCCAAGCATACAACGCCGTGCGCGCGCCGCCAATGTGGAGGTAGCCAGTAGGGCTGGGAGCAAAACGAGAGCGGATGGTCATTTACGGAAGGCGGAAGAGAGTAGTGGAAAAAGTGCACACAGAACCTCACCGCCGCGACGCAAGACGGTTGCAGATGGCGTAGCGAGCGACCTAATGGCGAGGCCGCAGCGCAGTGCGCGACGCAGCCGTATGGGGTAATACGGTGAGGAGCAAACAAGCGAGAACGACGCCATTGGGTTGCGCAGTAGCCAGATGCTACATCTTTGGCAGCGTTACGCCCTTCTGCCCCTGATACTTCCCGCCTCGATCCTTGTAAGACGTCTCGCAGACTTCATCACTTTCGAAGAACAGGACTTGAGCTACCCCTTCGTTGGCATAGATCTTTGCGGGCAGCGGCGTTGTGTTCGAAAACTCCAGCGTGACATAACCTTCCCACTCCGGCTCAAACGGCGTGACATTCACAATGATGCCGCACCGCGCGTAGGTCGACTTACCCAAACAGACGGTCAACACGTTGCGCGGAATCCTGAAGTACTCCACCGTACGTGCCAACGCAAACGAATTCGGCGGGATGATACAAAAATCCGCATTCACATTGACGAATGAATTCGGATCAAAATTCTTTGGATCAACTATCGTCGAGTTGATGTTGGTGAAGAGCTTAAATTCATTCGAACAGCGAATGTCATATCCGTAACTCGAGGTTCCGTAGCTGACGATGCGTTTGCCGTTGGCTTCACGAACTTGTCCCGCTTCGAACGGCTCAATCATGCCGTGCGCTTCCGCCATCCGTCGGATCCATTTGTCGCTTTTAATGCTCATCGCCTGTTGTCTTTCTTATCTATCATTCGATAGTTCATCATCATTTTAGCAAAGGCTGCTATCAAGACGTTTCAGTGTACAGCGTCAGGTCAACCTCGGCCCCAGCGTTTCGCATTGGCACCAAACGCTGGTAATCCGGTGAATCGTGCCACCGTTGCGCTGCATCTCCATCCGCGAATCTCAGCACAACGACTTGACGGCTACCGGGCACCAGCACTGCCGGATCGTCACCTGATCGGCGGCCTCGGAACATGACTTCGCCGCCAAACGCTGAGATGGTGGCGCCGACTTCAGCGACGTATCGCTGCCAAGCATCAACATTCGTGATGCAGATCGTTCCGATGTAGTAAGCCGCCACCGCTATTCCTCATATGGCGGATCAGGTTGGTCCGCATAGTAGTGAATTGCCCGTTGAAACTGTGCGATGCGCGCATTCCCCGGAAACTTGGCGATGTGATTGAGCAACAATTGCGTGCTGCGGCGATGTTCGCCCATGTTGTATAACGCCAACGCCAGAAAAATGTCGAACTCAGGCGCATCGGGAAACTCGACGGCACCGCGCTCTAACGTCCGCACCGCGTCGGCATACTGCTCGACACAACGGTAAGAACTCCCAAGCCCCAACAACGCACCACAACGATCAGCACCGGAAAGCCCCAGCTCAAGCGCCCGTTCGTAGAAGGGAATCGCATCGGCCTCTAACCCCTGAGGGACATAGGTGCAGGCGACTTCGTAATTCAGCCTGGCGTCGATTGGCGCGACTTTCAACAGATCCAGCAAGATCGCCAGTGCGGCCGTATGCTGTCCCGACTTCCGTAGCGCAGTCGCCCGGTCAATGTCATTGGAGACGTCGGCGGACATGTCGACCACAGCGCTCAGGTGTTTTGAATGACGATCTTGGGGAAAATCGCCGAGCGATCTTGTGACTGTTTGGCAATCTTGGCGGCGCATTTTCGTGCGATGGACTTGTAGATCATCGATGCAGGCCCATCGGGATCCGAAACAACGGTTGGCTTACCACTGTCTGCCATCTCACGAATCTTGATATCGAGCGGCAACGAACCCAACAACTCGACGTTGTAATCAGACGCCATACGGCCACCCCCGCCTTCACCAAAGATATGTTCGGTGTGCCCGCAATTCGAGCAGGTGTGCATCGCCATGTTTTCAACGATACCGATGATCGGCACACCCACTTTTTCAAACATCTTCAACCCTTTGCGGGCGTCGAGCAGCGCAATGTCCTGCGGGGTCGTGACAATCACCGCGCCGGTGACGGGTACTTTCTGCGCCAAGGTAAGCTGGATGTCCCCCGTTCCTGGTGGTAAATCAATCACCAAGTAATCGAGGTTGTTCCAGCGGGTTTCGTTTAACAATTGTTCGAGCGCCTGCGTGACCATTGGACCCCGCCAAACCATGGGCGTCTCCGGATCGATCAGAAAGCCCACACTCATCGCCTGGATGCCATGGCCTTCCATCGCCTCCATTGTTTTGCCATCCTTCGACTGCGGGCGGCCGGTGATTCCCAACATCGTTGGCTGCGAAGGCCCATAGATATCGGCATCCAACATTCCCACGACGGCACCTTCTGCGGCCAGCGCCAGCGCCAGATTTACCGCTGTTGTCGATTTGCCAACCCCACCTTTTCCGGACGCCACCGCGATGATGTTCTTGATGTTGGGATTCAGCTTCACGCCTCGTTGCGCGCTGTGTGAAACGATGCGCGAGTACACATTTGCCGCGACATGCTCCACACCTTCGATCTTCATCAGACGATCCACCACCTGTTTGCGGATGGACTCTGTCACACTCTTGCTCGGATATCCAAGTGCGATTTCGAGCGCGATCTTTCCACCGTCGATGACGATGTTTTTTGCAGTCTTGCCTTCAACGTAATTCTGATCAGTGACCGGATCGATCAGCTCGCGAAGTGCATTAAGAATTTGTTCGTTCGTGATACTCATGTGTTTTCCTCGCCATCGAGCCGCTATTTTATCGAGATTGCTGCGGCTACATACGATGTATTTGGTATCTTTACAGAGGTGGGCTTGATACAATCACACCCCGAAGACAACCACTATTAGCCGGACCACGAACGCGGTGAATCTTAGACACCTCGCGCTTCATGGTACGACTTAGCACTAGTGCTGCGCCACCGACCGCGCCTCGGCCTTTTCGTGATCCGCTTTCCCTGATCTGACTACCCAGCACATGCAACGCAAACTCTTCGTTACCACGGCACTACCCTACGCAAACGGCGGCTTCCACATCGGGCACATGATGGAGTACATCCAGGCCGATATCTGGGTGCGCTTCCAACGGATGCAAGGTCATCAAGTGCACTTTGTTTGCGCAGACGACACCCACGGTGCGCCGATCATGCTGAACGCCGAAAAACAGGGGATCACCCCTGAAGCGCTGGTGGCGAAAGTCGCCGCTGAGCACATCGCGCAGTGGCCACAGTTTCATATCAGCTTCGACTTCTGGCATTCGACGCACTCCCCGGAAAACGTCGAACTTGCGCAGGGCATTTATAGGAAGCTGAAGGCCAACAAGCTAGTCGTTTCACGCGACATCGAGCAGTTCTTCGACCCCGTAAAGGAAATGTTCCTCGCTGACCGCTTCATCAAGGGCGAGTGCCCGAAGTGCGGTGCCAAAGACCAGTACGGTGACTCTTGTGAAGTCTGCGGGGCGGTGTATTCCCCCGCAGAGCTGAAAAATCCCTATTCGGCGCTCACTGGTGCCACGCCATTATTGAAAAAGTCGGAGCACCTGTTCTTCAAGTTGTCGGACGAACGTTGTATTAACTTCCTGCAAAAATGGGTGGAAGAGACCCCCCTACAGTCCGAAGTAAAGAACAAACTTGCCGAGTGGTTGGCGGTCGACCCGGAAACTGGCCTGAGAAGTTTGAATGACTGGGACATCTCCCGCGACGCGCCTTACTTCGGTATCGAAATCCCGGACGCGCCGGGCAAATTTTTCTACGTATGGCTGGACGCGCCGGTCGGATATCTCGCCAGCCTGAAGGCCTACTTCACCTCCGGTGGTGCAAAAGCCAACGGCGAACCTCGTGATTTCGACGCATTCCTCGCTGACGAGAATGTCGAGCAATATCACTTCATCGGCAAAGACATCGTCTACTTCCACACACTCTTTTGGCCGGCGATGTTGCACTTCGCAGGCCGCAAGGAACCGAACAATGTGTTTGTGCACGGCTTCCTACAGGTCACAGGAGAAAAACTCTCGAAGTCACGCGGTTTTGGGCCGACGCCAACCAACTATCTCGATCTTAAACTCAATACCGAGTGGCTGCGTTATTACATCGCAGCAAAGCTCAACGACCGGGTGGAAGATCTGGACTTTAATCCCGACGATTTTCTGGCACGTGTTAACGCCGACTTGATTGGCAAATACATCAACATCGCGAGCCGCGCAGCGGGATTTCTACACAAAAAGTTTGGTGGTCGATTGCTTAAGGTTGACGCCAAACATCCGGTACTGTCCGCTAACATGGGTGCCTCTACTGAAATCGCCGCTTTGTACGATGGACGTGAGTTTGGCAAGGCCGTTCGCCGCATCATGGAACTCGCGGATCTTGTGAACGGATTTGTCGACACAGAAAAGCCGTGGGAGTTGGCGAAGAGTGATGACAACAACGCTGCGCTACACAAAGCGTGTTCGATCATCATCAACGCGTTTCATCTGTTGACCGCCTACCTCGCACCGATCCTGCCGAAGCTCGCAACCGACGCCGCTGCATTCCTCGACATAAAGGGTTATGATTGGTCTGACACAACGCGGCTACTTCCAGCCGACCATCGGATCAATCCCTACAAGCACTTGATGTCGCGCATCGACCCAAAACAAATAGACGCCCTGCTGGACGCACCCAGAGACAGCGAAAAGGATGCGCCGCCGTCTGCCGGCAAGCAAAACAACAAATCCGCCCCTGCGCCGGCCAACGATGAAGCGCCGCAGCCGACGGAGTTCGCGCTGCAACCGGTTGAAGCACCGAAACCGATTGTCATCCAGCCTGTGGCGGAGACAATTTCGATCGACGATTTTGGCCGCATCGATTTGCGTGTTGCAAAAATTCTGGATGCTGAGTACGTTGCCGAGGCAGACAAGTTGCTGCTTCTGACACTTGACCTTGGCATCGAGCAGCGGCAGGTCTTTGCCGGCATCCGTTCGGCGTACAACCCCAAACAACTCGTCGGCCGGCTCACGGTGATGGTGGCAAACCTAGCGCCGCGCAAGATGCGTTTTGGCGAATCTCAGGGCATGGTGTTGGCAGCCGGCGACGGCACCAGCATCTACTTGCTCGCACCGGACTCCGGTGCCGTCCCGGGGATGCGCATCAAATGACGGCAGTTGGTGATGCCCCTCCGGCATCTCCTACCTCCCGCCCCGTCGCTCCAACGCCAACACGAAGTTCTACAAGCGCCGACACACCTGCGGCTAAGGCGCCATTTTCGACAACGCGTGAAGCGCTCGAAACCGAAGTTCGCGTTGATACCTTTCGCGCGTCCGGTCCCGGCGGCCAGCATGTCAATAAGACCAATTCGGCGATTCGTCTCACGCATGAGCCGTCCGGTTTAGTCGTAATTGCACAAGATTCGCCATCGCAGTTTCGCAACAAAGAAATTGCCTTTACCCGCCTCATCCAAAAGTTAAAGCGGCTAAATCACGTGCCCAAGAAACGACTGGCGACCAAACCGACCCGCGCGTCAATAGAGCGCCGCATTGGAGAAAAGAAAACGCGTGCCGTTGTTAAAACCACCCGCCGCAAAACCATCAAGGCCGACGAGTGAACATCATTACGGTCCACATGCTCATTACCGGACGTGTACAAGGCGTGGGCTTTCGCGAATCGATGCGCCTCGTCGCACAGGCACTGGACGTCACCGGTTGGGTGCGCAACCTAGCCGACGCGAGTGTCGAGGCCGTCGTCCAAGGGGATGAGACGGCAGTGGATCGTCTGGTTGGTTGGTGCCACAACGGGCCGCCTGGGGCAAATGTTCGTTTTGTTGAGGCAACATTGATCGAGACGAGTCAAACCTACATCGCCTTCTCGAGACTGCCGGATGCCTAGGCGTCCACCGTTCCGAGAAACATAGACATCATGCTTGATGTACCTTTTTTGACCGTGAAACAGATGTCTATGGTTTTGGGAAGGGACCATTTGCCGTGCCTTTCTTTGCGCATCTCATAAACCGCCACGACCGCTGCGATCGGAATCGCTGCGTAAACATGCGGAAACGTACCGCTACCAGTGAGGTCTTCGCACACCAGCGTTCGCCCGAGAGTCGGCTCATCAATCTGCAACAACGTAAGTTCGGTATGATCGGGAAAGTACTTCTTCGCGGCACGTAAAATCTGCGCGCGCTCTGAGCAGTGAATGAAACCTTCGGCTGCGAGGTCCGCACTTCGAAACTCTCCTGACAACTGTGCAGCCACCCACTCTGCAGCTGACGTAAATCGATAGATCATCGTTAGTAGTAAGTCAGTTCGCGCGCCTTACCCCAGAACACGCGGTAAGCGTAAATCGTATAGCCAAAGATGGCGGGGAGCACCACCACCGCGCCCACCAAAATGATCTTCAGTGATTCCGGCGCACTCGCGGCCTGCCAGATGTCGATGCGGTCCACGACGAGATACGGAAACAAGCTGTAGGCAAGCCCGTAAAACGCCAACAAGAAAATCCCCACCGTCGCCGCGAACGGCACCCAAGCACCATATTCATTTCCCTCGGCAAGTCGCTTGGGCAGCCGACGCAGGGCACGATCAATCACAAAAAACATCACTGCAGTGGCGATCGGTATCGGCATCAACATGAACAGATACGGTAGCGTGAACCACTTTTCAAAGATGCGCTCACTCACGAGCGGTGTGACAATCGAAATCGCGGCGATGCCGATCCCTGTCAACCAGAGGCTGCGCTGCGCCCATACCACCGCTTTCTGCTGCAAATCACCGGATGTTTTCATGAGCAGCCATCCGCTACCCAGCAGGCCGTATCCCGCGCAAAGGCAGAGCCCGGTAATGAGGGCAAACAACAACGCCAGCGGGTCGTAGTTGAAGCCGGTGATGTATAGCCCCAACATCACGCCCTGCGAAAATGAGGCGAGCAGCGAACCGGCATAAAACGCAATATTCCATAGCGGTTTGTGGTGCGCCTCGGCTTTCACGCGGAAGTCGAACGCGACGCCACGCAGAATCAAGCCAAGCAGCATCACCGCAACCGGCAAATAGAGCGCGGTGAGAATGACGCCGTGCGCCGCAGGAAACGCCACCAGCAAGATGCCCACGCCCAATACCAGCCAGGTTTCGTTTGCATCCCAGAACGGGCCGATAGACGAAATCATCACGTCCTTCTGTTCGTCAGGCGCATCGTTGAGCAGTATCCCGACACCCAAGTCGTAGCCATCGAGAATCACATACGCCAGCATGGAGATGCCCATCAGCCCCAGGAAAACCACCGCAAGCCATTTGCCATCTGCGAACATTTCCATCATCAGCTCCGGTGGTTTACTGCTTGCTTGTTGTCAATTGAGGGGTGATGGACGCACCGGCGACTTCTGGCGACGGCGTGGCATTGCTTGGCTCACCGGCTTTGCGCGCGAGATAAAACACCACCGAGATGTACGAGATCGTTAACAACACATACGTGGTGAGGTACATGAGAAAAGTCGCGGCGATCATGCCGCCGCTCACACTCGACGCGGCATCCGCCGTCCGCAAAACGCCGTAAACGAGAAACGGCTGGCGACCGATCTCGGTCACATACCACCCGGCGACGGTCGCGACCCAGCCGGAGAAACTCATGCCGATAAGTGCACGCGTCAGCCATGGGTGTGTCTCGCCAGTGCGTTTTAACTGCCACGCAGCCAGCCACGAGACCGCCAACATCAGCATACCGACACCCACCATGATGCGAAACGCCCAGAATACCTGCAGCACCGGCGGGTGTTTGCCGACGAAATCATTCAAGCCCTTGATCTCACCGTCGGCGTCGTGGGTCAAGATCAAACTCGCGACTTTCGGAATGCCAACTTCGAATTTGTTGGTGCGTGTCTTTTCGTCGGGAATCGCAAACAGCAGCAACGGCACGCCGCGCTCGGTATCCCACAGGCCCTCCATTGCGGCTACCTTTGCCGGCTGATGTTTGAGGGTATTCAAGCCGTGCATATCACCGGCAAAAATCTGCAACGGGATGAGCATCGCCGCCAGATATACACCGGTCTTCATCGCCGCCATCACCGCGGGAACGCGGTCGCCGCGCAGCCATCGATAGGCTGAGATCCCCGCGACCAAGAACGCAACCGTCAGGCCCGAGGCCAACATCATGTGGGTGAAGCGGTATGGAAATGATGGGTTAAACAAAATGGCGAGCCAATCTGTGGCGTGCGCCTTGCCATTGATCATTTCAAAGCCAACGGGCGTCTGCATCCAGGAGTTGAGGACCAAAATCCAAAACGCCGACATGGTGGTCCCGATTGCGACTAACAGCGTGGCAATCGTATGCACACGGTTGGAAACCCGGTTGAATCCAAACAACATGATGCCGAGGAAGGTCGCTTCCAAAAAGAATGCGGTCAGCACTTCATATGCCAGCAAGGGGCCGGCAATGTTGCCAACGGTCTCCATAAATCCCGGCCAGTTGGTGCCGAATTGAAAGCTCATGGTGATGCCGCTCACCACGCCAAGCGCGAACGTCAGCGCAAATATCTTCACCCAGAACTTGTATGCGTCCATCCACTTCATGTCGCCGGTGCTGTTGTAACGCAACTTAAAGAACATCAGCACCCAAGTCAGCGATATCGAAATTGTCGGAAACAGAATGTGAAACGTAATGTTGGCGCCGAACTGCGCTCGTGCGAGGAGGACTGGGTCGATATCAAACATATGCGTCTTTCACTTGGGCGGATTGTTTATCCAGCGTTGGTGGCGCTCATCCGGCCTTTCGGATCAGTTGGATTGCGGGGGCTGTGAGGATGGCGCTTCCGCGCCTCCAGCGCGTGTGGACGCGGCGCGACCACCGGCGACGACTTTTAACTTGTCCTTCATCTCCAAAAATTTCGTCACCCGCGTACCCATTTTCATGAGCTGCTGCAGCGTCTCGGGTTCCAGCTTTTGGACGTCGTTGAACCACATCGTCGCCATCTCGATGAGATCGTGCATTGCCTTCATGCGTTGCTGCGCATGACGATCTTCGTCGTTGGTCGGTGTGGCCATCAGCGCATCACGCAGCATCGACAGCGTCGGATCGATTTCGCGTTTACGCCGTTCTTCGGCGAGCGTCCTAAAAATCGCCCACACATCTTCCGGCGCTGAAAAATATTCACGGCGGTCGTTTGGCAAATGCTGCAACTTGGTCAGCCGCCAGGATTCGAGTTCCTTCAAGCCCATGCTGACGTTTGAGCGCGAGAAGTTCAGCGCCTCGGCAATTTCGTCGGCATTCAGTGGTCGCTCGGAAACGTAGAGCAACGCGTAGATTTGTCCGACGGTGCGATTGATGCCCCAGCGGCTGCCCATTTCACCAAAGTGCAGGACAAAGTTTTGGGCGAGCGGTGTGAGATTCATGCGGATTTGAGGGGCGAGCCCAAAAGAGGTTCCTGAATTTTCAGTAATTACTGAAATTATAGGAATCTGACACCGCGACGCAACTCATGGAAGGACGGGCGTTTCCAAACAAAAAAGCTTGAAGAGACCCGTCTTTGCTAGGGTTTGGTTTTCTTGGATCCGGTGGATTTTGTGCGCGAACCCGATGCGCGACGCTTGTTACTGCCGGTCGCCGAATCGGTGGGCATCATCTGCGCCATCCATGCCGTCGGATTGAATGCCGCGGCGTACTTGGCCATGTCGTCGCTTGAAAACACATTGCCAGCAGATTCACGCGCCTCCCCCATTTGGCGGAGTGTGTCGCGCTGGTATTCCATTGTTTTAATTGACAATTCCACCGCCCCCGCCTGGCCGCGTAGCCACATCAGCACGACCTCAAACTCGCGGATTTTCTTGTCCAACTCCTCGGGATCCATTGCCGGAAGTCCAAATGCTGCGCCGGGGTTGGTACCGAATCCCGGAATACTCCCGGCACCGGCGAAACCAGCTGCCGCCGGCGAACCACCGGTCATCGCCCGAAGCAATTCGAAGTAATCAGGCAGCGGCCGACCAGATTTGGAGGCGTCGGACATTTAGCGGTGGTACTTCCTGATGAAGTCGCGAATCTTCGGATAAATCGTCTCACGATACTTGCGACCGGAAAAAATGCCGTAATGACCTACTGCTGGCGCGGTCAAGTGTTGCGCCTTTGCCGCCGGCAAATTGCTGCATAACGTATGTGCGGCCGCCGTTTGCCCGCTGCCAGAAATATCATCGAGCTCACCTTCGATAGTAAACAACGCCGTGTTCCGAATCGTCTCCGGCCGGACCTTCTCACCAGCCACAACCAACGTCCCCTTCGCCAAGCTCTGCTCTTGAAACACGCGCACGATGGTGTCGAGGTAGTACTCGGCCGGCAAGTCCATCACCGCGTTGTACTCGTCATAAAAGCGACGATGCGCCTCTGCAGATTCGCCGTCACCGGCGACGAGGTGTTTGTAATATTCCTGATGCGATTCCAAGTGGCGCTCGGGATTCATTGCGACAAATCCAGTGAGTTGCAAAAATCCGGGGTAAACACGCCGCATTGCGCCCGGATACTTCACCGGCACGCGTTGGATCACGTTTTGTTCGAACCACCACAGTGGGCGGCGGGTGGCAAAGTCGTTTACCGAAGTCGGATTCTTGCGCGCATCAATCGGTCCGCCCATCATCGTCATCGATGCCGGTAGTTTTTCGCCGCGCGCGGCCATCAAGGCAATCGCCGCCAACACCGGGACCGTCGGCTGACACACCGAGACAATATGCAGCTTTCCACCGGAGCGCCGCTGCATAAAACGAATCGAGTTTTCAACATATGCGACGTAATCGTCGAAGTGAAAAGGGCCCTCGGCGAGCGAGACTTCGCGCGCGTCCTTCCAGTCAGTGATTGTGACATCGTGGTCCGGCAACATGGTGCGAACGGTATCGCGCAGCAACGTCGCAAAATGTCCGGATAGTGGCGCGAACACCAGTACCTGCGGCTCGGCTTTACGTTTGACGGATTTGCCAAAGTTGCGAAGCTGGCAAAATGGCGTATCCAGAAGCACGCTTTCAGTGACATCTGCAGGTTTGCCATCAACCTGAACTTGGGTAATGCCGAAGGCAGGCCGCTCGTATCGCCCAGTCAGCCGCAACATCAGGTCAAATCCGGCTGCGGCCCGGTTGGATGCTGGCACATAGGAGAGGGGCGACATCGGGCTTTGCAGGGCATCAACACTCGTTTGTGCCCACCACCTCCATGGCTCCATGATCGAGCGCTGAAATTCATGCATTTGATACAACATTGGTTTTTCTCCTGGGCAGCGACTACCAAAGATTCAGACCATTCTCCCAGTCCACCGAAAATCTCTGCTCAGATAAACTCGGCAACCAGCGCAATGGTGACGTTGGCCCAATTGTACTGTGATGCAACACAAAAAGCGCAAGGTCTGCGAGTGACCACTTCTACTGCGCTTACGGCTAAGAGCCTGTATCCTTCGCCAGATTCGGCCATATTTCAAGGTATTTATGATCTCCGTCCCGTCTCGCAGCGACTTTTTCCCTCCGATCGAGCCGTACCAAACCGCCCGAATGGCACTCGATGGCGTGCACACCATGCACTATGAACAATCGGGCAATCCCCACGGCGTGCCGGTGTTGTTCCTGCACGGCGGTCCAGGAGCCGGAGCGTCAGCGTCCCACCGGCAGTTCTTTGATCCGACCTTTTATCGCATTGTCATCTTTGATCAGCGCGGCGCTGGCCGCTCGACGCCCCTGGGCGAGTTAGTCGATAACACCACACCACTGCTGATCGACGATATCGAGCGGTTACGAGAAAAGCTCGGCATCTCCCGTTGGGTGGTTTTTGGCGGGTCGTGGGGCTCAACACTCGCGCTGGCTTATGCCGAATACCATCCCAACAGGGTCATGGCGCTGGTATTGCGCGGGATCTTTTTATGTCGACAACCTGAAATAGATTGGTTCTTGTATGGCCTGAAGAATATTTTTCCGGAAGCGTGGCGCAAATTTGCCAGCCACCTCCCGAAACACGAACGCAACAACATTCTCAAGGCCTATTACACGTTGATTACCGACCCCGACCCGGCCATCCATATGCCGGCGGCACGAGCATGGAGCGTCTATGAAGGGTCGTGTTCCAGCCTGATTCCAAGCGAGACGATCGTCGCTAACTTCGGCTCTGATCGGGTGGCACTGGGCCTCGCGCGAATGGAGTCGCATTACTTCATGAACGATGTTTTTCTGCCCCAAAACTATCTCCTCGACAACATCGGTCGAATTCGCCACATCCCTACCACCATCGTTCAGGGACGATACGACGTGGTTTGTCCAATCGTGTCAGCGGATGATTTGGCGCGCGCATTCCCGGAAGCCGAATACCACGTCATCAACGATGCAGGTCACTCGGCGTTCGAACCGGGTACCCGGGCGAAATTGATTGAAACGATGGAACGGCTGAAAGAGCGACTCGGCTAACCGCAGAGCCCGCTCAGGACTTCAATAGACTCGAAACGTCTTCCGCGTAGCCCGCTAATTTTCGTTGCACCGCTTGTTTTTGTTTTGGGCTGGCGATCTGCAACAACTCCGCGGTTAGTTGCGTGACAAGCTGTTGTTGCATCTCCCACTTGGCCCGGTACTCGGCAGCGCGGCGCTGCTCGGGTGACAGCAACAACACGCGCAACTCGTTTGCGAGCACGGCGCTGTCGGCTTTGTTTTTGAGCATCCCGACTAGCCCCGTCTGCCAGCGCCTGCGATCAGCCAAGCGTAATTCTTCCGAGAACGGCATCTCTTCGACCTGCGTCTTTAACACCGCCATTTGCTCGGGGCTCAAGCGGCCGAACCAGCCTTCAAACCGATCTAAATACCGCTCCACGCGCTTGCGCCGCCGCTCCTCAAGTCCAAGCTTCAACTCTTTGGCGAGTTTGTCGTTATCGGCGGCTAGTTTTCGTTCCAGAAAAGCGATCTGCTTAGGTTCCAGCAATTGCAGAAAGCCGACGAGGTCGGGCATCGCCTTCTCGGCAAGACGCTCTGCGGCTAGACGACTCTGGCCATAAAACGTCTCGATGTCTTCAACCGCGACCGGTCGCGCAACTTGTTCTTGCGCGTCATTCAGCAGTTTTCGGTAGGTCGGCAACTCGCTTGCTCGATGCCATTCAACCAAACTCTCGACACGGGGCTTGAGCCATGCCCGCTGGGCGCTGGTCAAATCAAACCAATCATCAAGCACATAAGCGACTGCGGTTGGTGCATTGTTGTAGGCGAGATTGACCACCCCGCACGCGCTGAGCGCAGCAAGGAACAAAATTCCAACGATAATGCGTGCTACTTTCATCCCGCCATTTTAGCGGGCTCGTGCTGACGAAGTGCGACTATCTAACCGCCAAGAGAAACAACTATGCCCAAGTTCTTGAAAGCCGTGCGTCTCGATGACTCGGATGCGGAATTGTACAAAACGAGTGCCGCTTGTGATGAAGACGAATGGGTATGCACCGGCGGCTTCACGGTTTGCAACTTGGCCGAAGGATATCGCTGCAATCCGCGCTGTTACTGCGATGAATCCTTCTTGTCTATCACTAGGCGTGCACGTGTCACGCTAGCTGAAGTGGTTGACGTCACAGCCGCAGATCTTGAAATATTCAAAGATCAACTCGCGCAACATCTACTGTTCGACTGGAGAGCTCCAGACTACGAGACTGCACGCGCCGTTGCAGAAGAAGAAATCGACTACACCGCAGAAACCGCCGCGACGTTTCCCATCGAAGTGTGGATCAGCGTGAAGCGCTCACCCGGAGACGACGGTGCGCTCGCCGAGAAATACAATCAATACGAACGACTGATGGTCGGCTCGCACAAACTCTAAAATCTAGGTCAAAAAAACTGGGCCGAATCCGGTGCCATGGTGATCGGCGGCCTCACACCCCGACCCTCCGCGTGCGCAGCAACACGTGAAAACGTAATCAACATTCCAGCGGTGGCGCCCCAGATGTAACGCCGGCCGAACGGGATCGCAAAGTAGCTGCGCATGCGCCCCTTGTACATCGCCGATTCCTGCCGATGGTTGGCTGGATCAAGCAGAAATGGCGCGGGCACTTCAAACACCTCGGCCACTTCCGATGGGTCAGGCGCATATTGCAAGGGTTCAGGAGACCAACCAACCACCGGCGTGATTCGATAACCCGTGCCAGTGGTGTAGTGAGGCAGTTCACCGATGATTTCCACACCGCGCCGATCAATGCCCATTTCTTCCTCGGCTTCGCGCAACGCGGTCGCAGCGGCATTTTCGTCGCTGGGCTCGACTCTGCCGCCGGGAAAACTGATCTGTCCTGCATGGTCTGTGAGGTGGGTCGTGCGCTGCGTGAAAACCACCGTTGGGATGGCGTGATTGACCACCAATACGAGTACGGACGCGGCTTTAAGCGGACGGTCACGCGGAACCATCATTAAGGTCTCACCGTCATCGGCAAATCGATCGTCGCCAGATTCGGCAATGGCCGCACTGCTGGCGATCCACTGGGTCAATCGATCTTTTGTGATTCGTGTCAACGTTCGGTCGCCGGACCCGGCCTCTTGTTTGGACTGGCTATACTTCATGCCTTCATTATAAAGACCTCCATCACCACCCCCTTCCACCGCACAATGACATGATCGTCTACGACTACTTCCGCTCTTCCGCTTCATATCGTTTGCGTATTGCGCTGAATCTGAAGGGGCTCCAGCCGGATCGGCGATATGTGCATCTGGCGAAAGGTGAGCAGCGCTCTGCCGACTACAAAGCGCTGAACCCGCAGGGTTTTGTGCCGTTTCTCATCGACGATAATTTTTCCCTTTCGCAGTCATTGGCCATGATCGAGTACCTTGATGAGAAGTATCCAAATCCGCCACTGCTACCAAGCAACATCGAAGACCGCGCTACAGTGCGTCAGATCGCGCAGCTGATTGCTTGCGACATCCATCCGCTCAATAACACGCGTATTCTGGGTTACCTAAGCAACGAGCTAAAACTGAGTGACGCCGCCAAAACGCAGTGGTACTGCAAGTGGATTCACGAAGGATTTACCGCATTGGAAACGATGCTCGCAAAACGCAGCAAGGCATCACTTTTTTGCGTCGGGGATACACCAACCATTGCGGACATATGCCTTGTACCGCAGGTCGCCAACGCAAACCGCTTTGCGTGTTCGCTCGACGCCTTCCCCATCATTATGGATATTTATCACCGTGCGATGGCCTTACCGGCCTTCACTGCTGCGCAGCCGATCAAGCAGCCCGATGCTGAATGAGC
>JBIIYQ010000165.1:0-5719 GCA_044346745.1 Usitatibacteraceae bacterium
ATTTCGCCCGCCACAAAACCAAGCAAGGCCGCACCCAGCGTAATGATGATTGGGAATCGCTCCATTAACTTCATGAGTATGGTGCTGGCGAAGATGATCAGCGGGATGGAGATTGCCAAACCAAGAACCAGCAAAGAAAGTTTGAATTCTGCCGGTGCCGCGTCTGCCGCGGCCGCGACTGCGATAACGTTGTCCAGACTCATTACGAGATCCGCAATCAAAATAGTTTTGATCGCCGCGAGTAAATTGGAATGTCCCGCAATGTTTGCGCCCTCATCTTCGGGAACCAAAAGTTTGATGCCGATCCAGATCAACAAACCGGCACCAACAATCTTAAGCCACGGAAATGCAAGCAGCTTGACGGCAAAGACCGTCAACACAATCCGCATAATGATCGCCGCGCCAGAGCCCCAGAAGATCGCCAGCTTTTGCTGCCGGCCTTCCAGACTTCGTGCAGCGAGCGCAATCACAACAGCATTATCTCCAGAGAGGATGATATTGACGCCGATGATTTTCAGCAGCGCAGTCAAAAACAGCGGATCGAGAAAGTCCATTGGAAAAATTAGCCAGTACAAGACAGAGTGGATGATCGCAAGTGCGCGGCCGTGAAGACTCGCAGCTGCGAACCGAGAAGAGCGTCGTTGGCATGCAAAAGACAGCGCGGTGCGAACGACCAGCTACAATAATACTCAATCATGGAACGCTCTTTCGCCTCATCTCGATTTTTCTTCTTCGCCAGAATCTCATTTGCGCTGCGCTCACACAATTTTTGCGGCAGCGCAACAGAATTGTCGAAGTGCATTTGTGCGACAAACGCGCACCGCGTGTTTTACGCCGCCGCGCTCGCCTTGACATTGACCTTTGGCAACAACGCCACCGCCAACGCGGCGAGCCCGGTCGATCCAGCGGCCGCGACAGGTCAAGTCCCTTTTGGTGCCGCCAAATCTAGCCAACCGCTCAGCCAGATCGAGCGTGACTGGCTGAACGCACGCGCCGCTTTTGAGCGCCGCGATATCGCCGCGCTTGAGACCGCAAAAGAGCGATTTGATCGGCGCAGTGATTTTGTTCTCGCACCCTACGTAAGGTATTGGTGGATCAGCGCACAATTTGCACAAAGCGCACAGTTCTCACTAACGCTCGAATCTGACATCACCCGTTTGATCGCCGCGAATGGTGATGCCCCCTTCGTTGATCAGCTTCGTCGTGACCACTTGCGCGCGCTCGGGAAACTCGAATCCTGGTCGCAATTTGCGCGGTTTCAGGCCGGCTATACGGGGGACGACAACGAAGTTGCGTGCCAGCGATTGCGTTATCGCTACCAACTGGGCGGCACCGATCGTAGCGGTGCTGTTGCGGATGCTCGGAGCCTACTACTCACCGCCAAGCCCGCTGCCCCGCCCTGTTACGACCTGTTCGATAAGCTCGTTGCGGCCCAGAACATCTCAGAAGATGATCTGTGGCGGCGTGCGCGTCCGCTGTTTGATGCCGGCCAACTTGCCGATGCACGACAAACAGTTGCATTGATACCGAATACCCGCGCCGGCTTCGAAGCGTCAACCGCAGCGGCCAATCTGGATCCCCGCCAGTTCCTTTCCAAATCTACACTGCGGCCGGAGGACCGCGCGCAGGTGGAACTCACCTTATTTGCAATCACGCGATTGGCGCGCACTGCACCCGAAGCAGCCGCTTACTGGGTAGACAAAAACACTGCAAAACTGCCGAAGTCCGCGTTATCCCACGCGTGGGCACAGATCGGCCTGCATGCCGCAATGCAGCTTCAACCAGACGCACTGACGTGGTTTGCCAATGCGCGCGCGGCCGACAACCAATACGTCCTAAATGACCAGCAAGCCGGTTGGCTCGTGAGAGCGGCGCTACGCGAATCGTCGGTGGATCCGGGGCAATGGACGAATGTGCGACGCACGATTACCGAGATGTCGGAGACAGAACGTCGCGATCCGACTTGGCGCTATTGGCTGGCACGGTCCATGGCAACATCGACCAATGCCAATGATTTGACTGCCGCCCGTGTGTTGCGCGAAACTCTTTCGCGGGAGAATCACTTCTATGGCGTGATGGCGACCGAAGAGTTAGGGCTGTCGATCAAGCCGAATTTCCAAAGCGTTAAGCCCGCCGACGACGCCATCGCAAAACTCAGGGAACGTGCAGCGGTGAAACGCGCGTTTGCACTTTATCGACTGGCCGACTTAAAACCCGAGATTAAAGACTTGCGCGGCGATGCGCTTCGCGAGTGGGTGGTTGCCATGCGCAACGCGGACGACGAGACGCTGTTGGCAGGCGCCGAAATCGCCCGTCAGCAGGGCCTTCCTGACCGCGCCATCAATACCGCCGAACGCACCAAAAACGTTCATGACTTCAGCCAACGTTATCCGCTGCCGCATCGTGAGCCCCTGAAATCCAATGCAGCGACGTTCGGGCTGGACGAAGCGTGGATCTACGGACTTATTCGCCAGGAAAGTCGGTTTATGACAGAGGCAAGGTCAAGCGTCGGTGCGATTGGTTTGATGCAGCTAATGCCAACCACCGCCAAATGGGCCGCCAAACAGGTTGGGGTTAAGGATTACTCGGCGAATCGGGTTTCAGACGTCGGTATCAATCTTTCATTAGGAAGTTTTTACCTCAAACACGTGCTCGATGATCTCGGCCATCCCGTGCTCGCCACCGCCGCATACAACGCGGGTCCCGGTAGGGCGCGACGGTGGCGCGCGACAGTGCCGCTAGAAGGCGCAATCTATGCAGAATCGATTCCGTTTAACGAAACCCGCGATTACGTCAAAAAAGTGATGCTCAACAAGTGGTACTACGGCCATCGAATCCACGACAAGTCGGCTCCGCTATCGGAGCTGATGGGTACCGTTCCAGCCAAGCCCGGCGCAACAACAGCGAGCGTCGACCGCGCTCCCGCCGGGATATCGACTTTGCCCAATCCACCCAACCATCAACTCGCAGCGGTTATCCGCTAGAAAATCCGGCCGTCGAAGATGAAAAAAATTCTGTTGTTGGGCGGCAGCGGCTTTATCGGCGGCGCCATCGCCGAGGCGCTCGCCAAGCGCGGTGATTTTGTCACCGTACCAACGCGTGATCGTGAGCGCGCCAAACATCTGTTGTTGCTGCCAACCTGCGAGGTTGTATCAGCCAACATCCGCGAACCCGACACGTTAGATGGCCTCGTCCGAAACCACGACGTCGTGATTAACCTTGTGGGCATATTGCACGGCGATTTCGAGGCGGTTCACGTCGCATTCCCTAAGCTGGTGGCGGAATGCTGCGCGCGACACGGCGTTGGACGACTGATACACATGAGCGCGATTGGCGCAGACGTTGCGGGGCCAAGCCAGTACTTGCGATCGCGCGGTCGCGGTGAAGCGGCGGTAAGAGAAGTTGCGGCGCGGACAGGACTCGCGGTGACAATGTTTCGTCCGTCGGTGGTTTATGGAGAGCGTGACAAATTCCTGAATATGTTCATGGGTTTGGTAAAGATGTTTCCAGTCATCCCGCTCGGCTCACCGGATGCGACATTTCAAGTTGTCTGGGTGCAGGACGTCGCCCGCGCCGTCACCATGGCCATCGATCTGCCGCAAACTATTGGCCATACCTATCCACTAGTAGGACCGAAGGTTTACACGCTCCGACAGCTCATTGAATTCGTCATTCAGATTTCCGGTAAACAACGCATGGTGGTTGGATTAGGTGCAGGGCTTTCGGCGCTACAAGCAACTGTGTTTGAGTTCTTGCCCGGCAAGATAATGACCCGCGATAACGTGGCTTCGATGCGAACACCGAATACCTCAAGCGAACCGTTCCCGGTTATCTTCGGCCGACCGGCTGCGATGGAAGATACCGTGTACGGCTATATGCACCTTGGTAGTGGCGCTGGAAGGGGCCGCTACCAACACTTCCGCGAGGGAGTTCCTAAAGACGCAAATCAAGCGCCGGATCACAAATCGTAATCGGAACCAACATGCTTACACTCGTCATCGGCAACAAGAACTATTCATCTTGGTCAATGCGACCGTGGCTGATTTTGCGGGCGCTAAACATTCCCTTCGAAGAGGTGATGCTGAAGTTTCATTCGGCGGACTGGGATGCAAAGATTGCGCATTACTCGCCCTCGAAACTCGTGCCCGTCTTGTGGGATGGAGAGGTTGGTCGCCGAGAGAGCGTCTGCGTTTGGGAATCGAATGCAATTTACGAATACCTGGCGGAGCGATTTCCCGACAAACACGTCTGGCCCGGAGAAACGAAGGCTAGGGCCTACGCGCGTGCCATCGTCGCCGAAATGCACGCGGGGTTTCGCCCACTAAGAATGGCAATGCCGATGAACATTCGCGCAAGGCATCCGGGTCTAGGCATGAATGACGACGTCGCCAAAAACATCGCCCGAATCGAGGCGCTTTGGCGGGAGGCCCGCGAGCGATTCGGCCACCCGTCCGGAAACGGCCCATTCCTCTTTGGTGCGTTTTCGGCCGCCGACGCGATGTTTGCACCAGTTGTAATGCGCTTTATGACGTACTCGCCCGCACTTTCGCCGCACACCGAATCCTATTGCGCCGCCGTTCGCGCGCATCCCTCGGTCTTGGCTTGGCAAACCGACGCACTCGCCGAAACTGAGTTTGTGGCGGAAGACGAGCCGTACGCGGTCGCCGCCACATAGAAATGAAACTCCCCGACGGACGGGCGTTCCCAGTCAAAACTGGCTGAAATCGCCCGCCAATAGGCGAGTTTTGTTCGCCGCCGTCATTCACCGCCGGCGTCAAGAGTCGGTAAGCCGATTCGCGACATAATCAAACTATGAAAACCTATACCGTTGGCGGCGCTGTCCGTGATCAATTGCTCGGCTTGAGCGTGACGGATCGCGACTATGTGGTGGTTGGTATGACGCCGCATCAAATGATTGAAGCCGGTTTCAAGCCGGTGGGTGCGGACTTTCCGGTTTTTCTGCACCCCAAAACCCACGAAGAATATGCGCTCGCCCGCACCGAACGCAAAACCGGTCCGGGCTACAAGGGTTTCACTTTCCATGCGGCACCCACCGTCACCCTTGAAGAAGATTTGGCACGACGAGACCTGACCATCAACGCGATGGCTCGCGACGACGCAGGGCACATCATCGACCCTTACGGCGGGCAGGCCGACCTAAACCACAAACTGTTGCGACACGTCAGTGATGCGTTTCGCGAAGATCCGGTTCGTATTCTGCGGACAGCCCGGTTTGCCGCCCGATTTGCCAAGATGGGCTTCACCGTGGCCGAAGAAACGATGGCGTTGATGCGCGAGATGGTCGAGGCCGGCGAGGTTGACGCACTGGTCGCCGAGCGCGTTTGGCAGGAGCTGGCGAGGGGACTCTCTGAAGCCACCCCCTCACGTATGTTTGAAGTCCTGCGTGGTTGCGGGGCGCTTGCGCGTATCGCGCCGGAAATTGATCGTTTGTGGGGGGTGCCGCAATCCAGCGCTGTCCATCCCGAGATTGATACCGGCGTGCATGTGATGATGGTGATCGACTACGCCGCACGAACTAAGGCCAGCTTGCCGGTTCGCTTCGCTGCACTTACACACGACCTTGGCAAGGCAGTCACGCCTTCGCAATTTCTTCCCCGTCATCCCGGCCATGAAGCCAAAAGTGCGGTGTTAATCGATGAGCTTTGCGCGCGTCTGCGTGTACCCGCCGATTGCCGTGACCTCGCCGTGGTCGTCGCGC
>JBIIYQ010000166.1:0-5704 GCA_044346745.1 Usitatibacteraceae bacterium
ACCGTCCAAGTGATGCAAACCTTTGTGATGCCCGATGGCGTTGCACTTGACCCCGAAGACTTGAACGACCAAGAGACAAGCCTGCCTTCGTTTAGTGCGACGCTACCCAAGGGCGCGACATTCTTGAGTCTGGCGCTGGATACCACCGCGAAGCGCCTCACGGCCAAGATGCAGTCGCTCGAATTGCATCATGAGTTTGATTACGACGTGCTCAAGCGCATGACACGCACCGCACAAACCCGTGGCGAACTACCGATCTATATGAACGATGCGCTGGACAATCCCTATATCAACACGGTTGAAGTCTTCGACCTTAAAGCCGGTGAGACGATTGTGGTGACCTACCGCTATCAATTCAACATCGATGAGGACGACGGTCGCGCGCTGCTTTCACTGCCGCTACAAACCATGGGCGACGTGCATGACGAAGAGCCGGTTGAACCCGGCGAGACCAATGCGGCGACAGGCACTGTATGGATCGAATGGAAAAACCCACGCAGTGCGCCGCGCGTGTTTGACGTCTTCCCGGCAAACGCAACCGTTGAGCAAAACCAAAATGGCATCTTCGGCATGAACTGGTCTACCAACCGCATTGCCCCCGGTGAGAAATTCATGCTCGGCTGGCGCTAACGCCGGCTCAAGCAAACCAACCTCGGAGCCAGACGCCCATCCACCCATTCCCTCCTCTGCCTTGCCTCGCGGGTGGGTGGGCGTCCTCTGGGCCAGTCGCGATGTTTAAGCCGTCAACACCGCACAATTCGGTTAAATGTATTGAAACCTAAACACGAATATTGACGGCATGTTTCAGCCTTTTTCTCCTGAAAACGCCCGTGGATATTAGAGTTTCATTCTTCAATTGCTGCACCGCCGCATGAAATTCTTCACGCCGTGGCCGATTTGTGCAGGCTGAAAATTGACGCTTCAGCTACAATGTTTCGGTGGGAGTTACAACAAAAAATATGCATTCAACTGGAGGATTCATGTCACTAAAGAAAATCGCCGCAATGGCGGCAGCACTCGCGTTTAGCGCGACCTTTGGCGCGGCGCAAGCTGCGTATCCGGAAAAGCCGATCACCATGTTTGTGCCGTTCGCCGCAGGCGGGCCAACCGACACCGTCGCGCGTTCAGTCGCCGCCGTGATGTCGAAGTCGCTTGGCCAGCAGGTATTGATTGAAAACGTCGGCGGTGCCGGCGGCACCATCGGTGTTGGCCGCGCGGTTGCCGCAGCACCAGACGGGTATTCGCTGCTACTGATGCACATTGGTATTTCCACCGCTCCTGCGCTCTATCGCACGTTGAAGTACGACGTCAATAAAGACCTCGAGCCAATCGGTCTGGTTACCGAAGTGCCAATGACGATGATCGCCAAGAAGGATATGCCAGCAAAAGATTTGAAGGAGCTCATCACCTACGTGAAGGCGAACAAGGATAAGGTTTCCTACGCTAACGCTGGTATCGGCTCGGCATCACATCTGTGCGGCATGTTGTTTATGAGCGCTATCGAAACCGATCTGCTCACCGTCCCTTACAAGGGTACTGCACCTGCAATGACCGACTTGCTCGGTGGACAAGTTGATTTGATGTGCGACCAATCGACCAACACCACCTCACAAATAAAGGGTGACAAGGTTAAAGCCTACGCGGTTACCTCAAAAGCACGTGTGCCATCCCTGGCTAATCTGCCGACGATGGACGAAGCAGGCTTGAAGGGCTTCAGCATTGGTGTGTGGCACGGCCTCTGGGCACCAAAGGGCACGCCAAAAGCCGTGACCGACAAAGTGAACAAGGCACTTCAGGATGCGCTCAAGGACAAAGATGTGATTGAACGTTTTGCTAGCTTGGGTACCGCACCGGAACCCGTTGCACGCCAAACGCCTGATGCACTGCGCGCGCAGCTATCAGCGGAAATCACCAAGTGGGGCCCGATCATTAAGAAGGCTGGCGTATACGCTGACTAATCGGCAAATCGCAGTTAGAGTAAGAATAGAAAACACCCCGGAAGGGGCGTTTTTCTTTGGGTGAACCGATCGGTTGGCGCATGGATTTGAGTGCGGGATAGAATTGGCGTGAACGGCCACAAGCGGCTCTTCCCTCCGCTCCTCCAGTTTGACAAATGAATTGATACACCCTCGGAAAACATTCAGACTCCAGCCTGCTGACAGAGGCGTGAAACAAGGACGATCTAATGCGGCTTAAGACAAGGCTGACGAACAAATTCGGGATTGATCATCCGATTCTTCTTGCCCCGATGGGAGTCATCGCTGGCGGGAGGCTTGCTGCTGCCGTATCCAATGCAGGCGGGCTCGGCATCATTGGTGGCGGTTACGGCGACGCGGAATGGCTTGAGCAACAGTTCGCGGCAGCCGGAACTGCACGGGTTGGCTGTGGCTTCATCACTTGGTCGATGGCGACGAATACGCGGTTGCTTGAGCAGGTACTAGCTAAACGGCCTGCCGCATTGATGTTGTCCTTCGGCGAGGTACAGCCGCATGCTTCGCGCATTAAAGCGACAGGAATACCCCTCATCTGCCAGGTACAAGGAATGAAGTACGTGCGCGAAGCCGTTGACGCGGGAGCAGACGTGATCGTAGCTGAGGGTAGCGAGGCCGGCGGTCACAGCGGCCATCGAGGCGTATTCACACTTGTTCCAGAGGCTGCCGACTATCTGGCAAAGCACTCACCCGATACTATTTTGGTTGCCGCTGGCGGCGTAGCGGATGGCCGTGGGCTTGCCGCTGCGTTGATGCTTGGAGCGGACGGTGTCCTTCTCGGAACCCGCTTCGTCGCGAGCCAAGAGTCGGATGCGCCGGAAGGATTTCGCCAGGCGATTATTGATGCTGACGGTGACGCCACCAAGAAGTCCAATTCGGTTGATGTTGTCCGCAAGCGTTATTGGCCCAACCCAGAGTTTGTTGTTCGTGTCTTGGATAATGACTTTGTTTCCAAGTGGCATGGACGCGAACGTGAGATCGAGCAGGCGATTGACGTCGAGCATGAACGCTTCTGGAGTGCATTTAAGGCCGGCGACGCACGTAACTCAGGGGTGCTGATGGGAGAAGCATCCGGACTCATCCAAGACGCGCCACCCGCCGCGAACATCATTAACGACATGGTGGCACAGGCCTGCCAGCTTTTGGGTGCAAGCTCTCGCTACGTTGATCATCATGAAAGCCCACGTCCCAGCTAGATCTGTTCCTAGCTGCGCTCAACCGTTAAACAGCTGCTTTCGGGCAATCGCGATTTCCGCTATGGGGCAGTAGTTCGCTTTCGCACTGCCGCAGAACTGCAATCCTCCGCTCCCGATACGCGGCACCTCAGCGCGTTAAACTCACATCATGAGCAAAAAGCCCTTTTTCCAGAACACCATCGCCATCGTCTATGACTTTGACGGCACGTTGTCGCCTCAGCCGATGCAGGAATACACCGTGCTGCCCAAGATCGGGGTCGAACCTGAGGAGTTCTGGGCGCAGGTGCACAAAGAGGCACGCGAGACCGGGTCTGACCCGATGCTGACGTACATGCGTCTGATGATGGAAAAGCTTTACAAACATGACGATGTCAAGGTCACGCGTGAAGACTTCGCGGTGATGGCCAAGCGCATCAAGTATTTCCCCGGTGTGGAGACGTGGTTTCCGCAGATTGATGCCTATATCAATGAACGCAGCGGCGGCCGTGTTCGCGTGCAGCACTACATCATCTCGGCGGGCCAAAAAGAGATTTTGGAAGGTGTCTCGATTCGTAAACACTTCAAACAAATCTACGCCTCCGAATACCACTTCAATCAATACGGGATCGCCACCTTCCCGAAGCTGTTGATTACCGATACCTCAAAGACGCAGTTTTTGTTTCGTATCAACAAGGGTAAGGAGTTGTTGTCCGAGTCGATCAACGAACACATGCCTGAGGATCAGCGCCCCATTCCGTTTTCGAACATGATTTATCTGGGTGACGGCATGACGGATGTGCCGTCGATGGCGTTGGCGAAGAAGAGCGGTGGACACGCGGTAGCGGTCTACAACCCTAAAGTGCCCAAAACAAAAGATACCTGTATGGGTCTGCTCAACGCCGGACGTGTCGATTTTATTGCGCCTGCCGATTATCGTGCGACGAGTAAGCTCGCTGCGCGCGTAAGGCTGCTGCTCGATTCAGTGATTGCAGGCATTGCGTACGCGGAAGAAGTCGCCGCGTGCAAGTCTGAACAATCCTGAAACCACTCGTGAGTGAAATACAGGTTCGCCCGCTGACGTTTACGCTGCTGCGTGAGTTGTCTGCCGAACACTTCACCTCTGGCGCGGCGTTAGCGGCGAAGTATGGTGTTTCTCGCAGTGCAATTTCAGAAGCCCTGAAGGACGCGAGTGCACTCGGCGTACAGATTTTTTCATTGACACGTCGCGGATATCGGCTAGCCGAGCCGCTGCAACTGCTTGATATCGATGTGATTCGCCAGCGAATGGGAGCGAGTGCACATCGCCTTGATCTGCGCTTGGCGGACGTGATCGATTCCACCAACACCGCGTTGCTGAATCAGGCAATGTCGGGCGCGGTGTCGGGAACGTGTCTTGCTGCGGAGCTACAAACAGCAGGCCGGGGTCGCCGGGGGCGTGCCTGGCAATCGGCACTCGGTGCGTCGCTCACGTTCTCGCTCTTGTGGCGTTTTGAAAGTGGTGCCGCCTCACTCGGTGGGCTGTCGCTGGCCGTGGGATTAGCCGTTGCCAACGCATTACGTGCGCTGGGCATTGACGCCGAATTGAAGTGGCCAAACGACATCGTTGTGGACGACCATAAGTTAGGCGGCATTCTCATCGAAACGCAGGGCGATATGCTTGGTCCGACGGTTGCGGTTATCGGCATTGGTTTGAATGTTCGATTGCCTGATGCGATCAGGCTGGCGATTGACCAGCCAGTCACAGATATCGCCACCGTTAGTGCGGATGCGGCGGTGACCTCGCCCGCGTTGAATCGCAACACCTTGCTGCCGGCAATCCTCACGCAGCTCGTTGCTGTCTTGGACCAGTTTCAACACCGAGGCTTTGCTTCGCTGCGCGACCAGTGGAGGGCGCTACATGCGCACCAAGGTTGCCGGGTCAATGTACAAGGGGCGACCGAATCCTTTGTTGCCAAGGTGATCGATGTGAGCGAGGACGGTGCGTTGATTGTGGAAAGAGATGGCTCGCGCCTGTCGCTAACCGCGGCGGAAATTTCGATACGCCGCAACTGAGCGCGGTAACGGTTGGGGCGGCTTAGGATTTACAATTGCAGCGTGATCAGCCGGAAGAAGGGATCACTAGCAAGTCGATACGCAGTCGCAGCGGAAACATAATCAAAGACAAGATCATGGCGCGTTTTATCTTCTTACTGTTGCTCGTCGCAAACCTCGCGTTCGCCGGGCACATTTATTTGACGTCCACTCATCCGCGCGAAGGCCTGGGCGTTGAGGTCAATCGCGAGGCGATGAAAGTGTTGTCGATTGCCGATCCCGTGAAGGCGCAGCGCGAAGCGCTCGAAGCGAAGAAGCTGGTCGAGTCGATGACGACAGCGTCGTGTTTGCAACTCACTGTTAAGCCCGCCGACGCGCCGCGTGCGCAAACCGCACTTGATGCGATGTTCCTGGGTGAGCGTCTTGCTCTGAAGAACGTCGAAGAGTTCACGCGCTTTGCCGTTGCGCTGCCTGTTCAGCGTGACCGGAAAACTGCTGATACGCTGG
>JBIIYQ010000167.1:0-5684 GCA_044346745.1 Usitatibacteraceae bacterium
CAATCGATGGCGTGACATGGTACTGGCCTGCCGAGATAAAAATCGGTGCGACGCATCAACTCTTGGACGATGAACTTCGACTACTCGCACCATTCGACCCCATCGTCTGGGATCGCGCGCGATTTGAAATGTTGTGGGGCTGGGCTTATCGCTTCGAAGCGTACACACCCGCGGCGAAGCGAAAATTTGGTTACTACGCGCTGCCTATGTTGTGGCGCGGCAACGTCATCGGCTGGGGCAACCTACTGGTGAAAGACGATGCGCTGCTCTGTGAGTTCGGTTACGTCGCCGGCCAAGCGCCAAAGGATCGCGAGTTCAAGTCGGCGCTGGCTGCTGAATGCGAAAAGATGCAGCGCTTTCTGCGCCTCTCAACAATCGAGCTCGCCACCGCTTCTGTGCGGTAGAGATCACGAAGCAGCGGCTTTCTTGAGCTTTCTCAAGAAGTTGGTCACCTTCCGCCACTGGTCGGTTGGTGCGTGATACAGTGATTTTCCAAAAAAGCCGTCAGTAAGAACACCATAAAAACACTGACCAAGTTACAGGAGAGGCAAATGCAGATTTTGTTCGGTCAAACGTCACGGCGGGTGCGTCAATTCGTCACGCCACTTTCAACACCGCGCCTTCAACGAATCGGCGGCACGCTGCTTGGATTGGCTGGCAGCACGTTGGCCGGGGTGATCTTTGGCCTTGCGCTGCCGGTCACTCCGGCCAACGCGCAGCTGAGCAGTAACCGACAGGACGGGCTGCGCGACAACACGCCACGCTGGCATGCCATTACCGGTGCGCGCATCGTCGTTGCGCCAGGCAAGGTAATTGAGAACGGTACGCTGGTGATGCGCGACGGACGTATTACCGCCGTCGGCGCTGATGTTGTTGTGCCGAGCGGCGCGCGTATCTGGAAGCTCGAAGGCCGGAGTATCTATGCGGGCTTTATCGACGTTGCCAGCTTAGTCGGTGTTCCTACCAGTATGCGACCCGCACAGCCAACGCTACCGCCATGGATGCGGCCAACAGGCGCTGCGCCTGCCACACCAACTGTGACGACTGCGCGCAGCACCATTGGTGCACAAAACCGTTCAGTTCGCGCCGATCTGGATGTCGCCACAGCGCTGGACATGAAGGCCGACGAGATGAAAGCGGCGCGTGAACAAGGCTTTACAACCGTGTTGGCGGCACCTGCAGTCGGTGTATTTCGCGGGCAGAGCGCGTTGGTACAGCTGCTCGACGGTGTTGATGCCAAATCACAGGTCTTGCAAGCGCGTGTAGCCCAGCACGCTGGTTTCGACTATGAACGGGCGTTTCGCGCGGATGTGAGTTATCCAAATTCGATGATGGGGGCGATCGCATTGGCCCGCCAATCGCTATATGACGCACGTTGGTACGGCAGCAACACAAAGATTGGTGAACGGACCGAAACCAACGCGGCGCTTGAGGCGCTTGATGCAGTCGTGCGCGGCAAACAAACGCTGTTTTATCAGGCCGACAACGAGCAAGACTATCAACGCGTGGCCAAGATTCGTGATGAGTTCAATCTCCGAACCGCGCTAGTTGGCAACGGTTATGAATACCGCCGTGCCGCGCAACTTAAAACGCTGAATATGTCCGTCGTTGTTCCGCTCAACTTCCCCACAGCGCCGGAAGTCGACAACCCGGATACCGCAATTGATGTGCCGCTCGACAGCTTGCAGCATTGGGAGCAGGCGCCATCAAACTTGGCCTATCTGCATCGCAACGGTGTGCCCTTCGCCGTAACCGCTCGCGGTTTGCGTGACGCCAAAGAGTTCCTTCCGCAACTGCGGCTGGCGGTAAAGCGCGGACTGCCGGCTGATGCCGCACTCGCCGCGTTGACGACGGTGCCGGCATCGATGGTTGGCGCAACGACCATCGGCACTCTCGAAGTCGGCAAGCTCGCCAATATCACCGTGGCCAGTGGAGACATCTTCACCAGCGACAGTGCGGAAGTTGAAGTTAACTTCGTTGACGGCAAGCCGCACGTGAGTGAAGCCTATCAGCGCTTCGATGCCCGCGGCACGTGGAGCGGCACGGTGGCGGGTAAAGCCGTCGAAATGAAAGTCGCCGGGACTCGCGCCCGCCCGACACTGACTATCGACGGCATGACATGTGACATCGCCACCCGCGCACGGCAGGTCGTTATCGCGTTGCCGTGTAGGAAGCCACCGGTACCAGCGTCTGCCAGTGCTTCTGCCAACCCGCCGGCAGCAGCGGAGGCCGCCCCACCCGCGGTTGGTGACAAGCTAACGATCGTCGCTGAAGCGCTGGGTGAAGGCAACAATACCTTGCGCGGCACGGCAGAGACTGCCAACGGTGCGCAGACCACATGGACAGCGACTCGCACGGCAGCCTTTAAAGAACCGACGCCGCGAGCGCGGCCGGAAGAACCTACACCCCCAATCGCCGCAACCTATCCATTCGGGTCGTATGGTGTGAGTCGACCGGCAAAACCCGGAATCCTGCTCATTAAGAATGCGACCATTTGGACTGGAGCCAGCGGCAAGAATGCGGGGCGGCTTGAGCGTGCGGATATGTTGGTACGTGATGGCAAGATCGCAGCGGTTGGCGCATCGTTGACGGCACCAGCGGATGCAATGGTCATTGATGCCGCGGGCAAACATGTTTCTCCAGGCATCATCGATGCACACTCACACACCGCTGTAATTGGTGGCGTGAATGAATCGACCAGCTCGATTACTGCAGAAGTGCGAATCGGTGATGTGGTGGATGCGACGGATATCAACATCTATCGCCAGCTTGCCGGTGGTGTGACCGGAGCGAACGTATTACACGGTTCGGCGAATACCATCGGCGGCCAAAGTCAAACGATTAAGTTCCGCTGGGGAAGTGATGCGGAAGGGCTGAAGTTTGCCGGCGCACAACCGGGCATCAAGTTTGCGCTTGGTGAAAACGTCAAACAGGCCAATTGGGGCGAAGGTGCAGGCTCGCGTTACCCGCAGACGCGTATGGGTGTTGAACAAATCTTGCGTGACGGATTCACTGCTGCGCGGCAGTACCAAAAGAAGTGGGCGGACTATCGGGCCAACCCGAAAGTTGTGGCCGAACCACGCCGCGATTTACAGCTCGATACGCTGGTGGAAATCCTTGAGAAGAAACGGGTGGTGCACATTCACTCTTACCGTGGCGACGAAATTCTGATGTTTGTGCGAGTGGCGCAAGAGTACGGCTTTACGGTCGCCACCTTCCAACACGTGTTGGAGGGCTACAAAGTCGCTGATGCAATGGCAAGTATTGGTGCGGGCGGATCGACGTTCTCTGATTGGTGGGCGTACAAGATGGAGGTGTATGACGCGATCCCGACCAATGCCGCGCTGATGCATCGCGCCGGCGTGTTGACGACGCTGAATTCAGACAGCAACGAATTGGCGCGAAGACTTAACACCGAAGCAGCCAAGGTGGTGCGTTACGGGGGCACTGCTGGCGTAAGCGAGGTCGAGGCGCTGAAGATGGTGACGACAAACGCCGCAAAACAATTGCGTATTGACGATCGTACCGGCTCGTTGGAAGTGGGCAAGGACGCGGACTTTGTCATCTGGAACACCTCGCCTCTTTCGACAAATGCCCGCGCCGAGCAAACCTGGATTGATGGGCAAAAATATTTTGATTTAGAAAGTGACGCAAAACTCCGCGCCGCCGCCATCGCAGACAAACAGCGCTTGCTCGCGAAAGCACAAGCTGCACGTGCCGCGAGGATGGCGCAAGCGGGACCGGGAGCAGGTGTAGGGGCGGGCCGTCTGATGGGCGCAAGCGCACCAAGCGAACCGTCTGCCGAGTCGGGTTCGATGAGCGTGCGCGATACACTCGAATTTATGGCGATGCAGCGTTGGCTGCATGACACCAAGCAATATAGGAGCAACTATTGGGATGGTGGGGCGTGGCATGAGTGCACGGAGGACGCGAAATGAAAACGACTTCGTCACGCCACTCAGAAAAATCGGAATCCGCTATGTTCTCTAGATATTGTCTGTCACGCGCAAGCTTTACGGCTGGATTAGCTTCAATGTTCTTGTCAGCCGGCGTGCTCGCGAACCCCAACATCCCTCCTCCTCCGCAATCGAAGCCCCTGCTCATCACCGGTGCAACGCTTCACACCATCAGCGGGGATGTGATTACTAATGGTCGCATGCTGGTGGACAAGGGGCGCATCGTCGCAATCGGTGCAGGGAATGCTGTACCCGATGCTGCGAACGCAACCGTGTTGTCGTTAGCCGGCAAACACGTCTATCCCGGCTTCATCGCCGCCAACACCACGCTTGGTTTGGTCGAAGTGCAGTCCGTGCGTGCGACTGTTGATAGCGCCGAAGTGGGGACGTTTAATCCAAACTCGCGCGCGTTGGTGGCGGTGAATGCCGATAGTGAGTTAATCCCAGTAACCCGTGCAAACGGTGTGCTCGCAGCCCTTGCGGCACCCCGGCCAAGCGCGGCGAGTTTGATCGCCGGGACTTCCGCGGTGATCCAGCTTGACGGCTGGAACTGGGAAGATATGGGTGTCGCGGCGGAAGTGGGGTTGCATATCAGCCTACCTTCGATGCGCACCAACCTCTCTTCGAGCGTGTTTGCGCCGCCGACAGCAGTCACCGGTTCCGCACGTGAAGAGATGGAGCGCCTAACCAACCAGCGCCTACGCGCGCTTGAGGATGTGTTTGACGCTGCCGGCGCATATCACCGCACCCGCACCGCTGAGCCAGCAACGCCAATCGATATGCGCCGGGAGGCGATGCGCCCGGTCTTCATGAACACAAACGCGGCAGATAAACAGCGCCCCGTGTTCGTCTACGCAGACGAATTACCGCAGATTCGATATGCACTCGCTTTTGCCGAGCGGTTTAACTTGAAGCTGGTGGTGATCGGTGGGCAAGATGCTTGGCGCATCGCTTCACTCTTGGCGGAGCGCAAGGTGCCGGTGATTATCGGCAGCGTGCATCGTCTGCCGTTGCGCCGCGACGACGATGTTGATGCTCCCTTCAAACTCGCCGCAACCCTACATGCGGCCGGGGTGCGTTTCGCGATTGCACGTGGTGGTAGTACCTTTGATGCCGCCATGGAGCGCAGCCTGCCGTACGAGGCGGCTACGGCCGCGGCATATGGTCTGCCCCGTGCCGAAGCGTTAAAGGCCATCACGCTTTACCCAGCACAGATCTTGGGAGTGGCGGATAACCTGGGTTCTCTTGAAGTCGGCAAGCTGGCGAACTTCTTTGTTAGCGATGGTGACCCGCTCGATATTCGTACCAACGTGGAGCGAATCTATATCGGTGGCCGTGAACTGCCGTTGGAAGACAAACAAACGCGGCTGAACAAAAAGTACGAGCAGAAGTATCAGCAGCTCGATGCGAAGAAGGCGGGCGGAGCAAAATAACAAAAGTCTAATAAAGACGGGTGGTATCAGACATAAATGCTTGGAGACGCCCGTCAAATAAAGAGTTTGCTTTTTTTTTGGGAACTTCTAAAAACCCCGTCATTCCCGCCTGCGCGGGAATGACGAATTTTTGAGGTTTTTAGAGGTTCCATTTTGGGAACCTCTATGGATTCGGCAACTAAATATGAACAATTAAGAAAACCCCGTTCCCGCCTACAACCATAAGGGTAGTGCCGGGCGGGAGCCTAATATCGGAATCTGCCGCATTAAAAAAATTGGGTTCCCGCCTACGCGG
>JBIIYQ010000168.1:0-5681 GCA_044346745.1 Usitatibacteraceae bacterium
CCGCCTGCTGGAAAAGCCATAAGTTTGGCTGGTTCTCCAGCCGTTGACGCACCGCCGCGCGGTACAACACCCGGTCGGCTTGCGCGCGGGTTGCCCGAACTGCCGGCCCTTTGCTGGCGTTTAGGGTTCGGAATTGGATGCCTGCTTCGTCGGTGGCAATCGCCATCACGCCACCTAACGCATCAACCTCTTTCACTAGGTGCCCCTTGCCAATCCCGCCAATCGACGGGTTACACGACATCTGGCCCAACGTTTCGATGGCGTGAGTGAGCAAACACGTGCGCGCACCGGCACGTGCGGCCGCGAGCGCGGCTTCGGTACCGGCGTGGCCGCCACCGATCACAATCACATCAAATTTAGTCGGGAACTCCATGATTTTTGGAGGTTTTTTGCAGAAATTTGGGGGAGCGCAAGTTTACGGTAACACCCGCAAAAACGCTATGGTTTCGGCGCGACTGGGGACTTCTCGGCGCTGTTGGCCACGGATGATAGGAACGGCTTTAGGTAGCTATCAACATCTTTTTCCGCCGCGATTCTGGCCGTCTCATTGCCGCCAACATGTACCCCATCGGCCAACCCGGGGCGGTTAGCCATTCGTACATCTTTGCGGACGCGGACTTTGCTACCGGGCACGTCAAAGCCATGGTATGCCCCGGGATAATCGAAGTATTGCGCGTCTAAACCGCGGGATTTGTTGAGAGAAACAAGCTCCTCGCAGGGGGCGGGAGGCGTCCAATCGTCATCCGCGCCGATAAAGATGGCGAGCGGGATGGCTGGCTTGAGTCGGTTTTTATTCGGGTTGTTGCAGCCAGGGTAAAAAGCCATGGCCGCGCGGAAGGCGATTTTGGCCTCAACCGCGAGTTTGTGTGGTTTGCCGTCGGCCTCTACCGCATAGAGCGTGCCGGTCGCGCCATTGGAAAACCCCATTAGGAACACATTATCTTTATTGACGAACGGTTGTGCGACCAAATACTTGAGCGCGCCGTAGGCGTCTCTTGGCCGCTCGCGGCTTTCCAAAATCGGGCGATTGGATTGGGTGCAGACCTCTTTGTGCCCGCGCGGGTTAAAGCTATCGACCGCCAGCACGACAAAGCCCTTCTCGGCAAAACGCGCCGCCCAGTGGGCAATGCCAGCGCGGATTTCACCTTTGTTGTCCATCATTCCGGAACAGCCGTGGGCCAAAACGATGGCTGGCTTGCCGTCAGCAGGCTTGGCTGGCTGGTAGAGGTAGCCGTCAAGCTTGGTCGGGTTGGCTTCTTCTAGGCTCGGGAAGGTGACCTTCTCTGGCGTGGTGCCAGCATGTGCCGCAAGCGGCAGCAGCATGGCGCTGAGGGCCAACTTAAGCTGTTTCACGTGGAACATTAATAGCCCCTGTTGCTCTCGGACCGATCTTCATTTGCCAATACAAAACTTACCGAATATCTCGCCCAACAAGTCATCTGGCGTGAATTCGCCGGTAATAGATGAGAGGCTGTGCTGGGCGAGGCGGAGTTCTTCGGCAAACAGTTCGAATTGTCCGCCGACTTGCTCCGCCGTATCAAGGTGTGTTTTAGCTTGCTGTAACGCGACCAAGTGCCGCTGCCTCGCCATAAAAACGCCCTCACCCGTCGGCGTCCAGCCCGCAGTTTCCAGCAGCCAAGCGCGCAGGGCTTCAACACCCTCGCCAGTCATCGCTGAGAGATGGATTGATACACCGCGGCCATCATCCTGTCTGCCCTCAGCCCGGCCAGATAAATCAATCTTGTTGTAAACCCAGGCAGTGGGCAGGCCAGCGGGGAGCTTTGCCGCGATCTGCGCCTCTGCGACGCCAATCGCTTCACCGGCCTCACAGATCAACAACGCGGCGCCCGCCTTTTCGACGGCCGCCCAAGTGCGATCAATCCCAATTCGTTCCACGACGTCTTCGGTGTCACGTAGCCCGGCGGTATCAATCAGGTGGATCGGCACACCCTCGAGATGTATGGTTGCGCGCACTTGGTCGCGCGTTGTACCCGCAATCGGCGTAACGATCGCAATGTCATCACCGGCAAGGCGATTCAACAAACTGGATTTACCGACGTTCGGGCGGCCGATCAAAGCAACTGTCAGCCCCTCGCGAAGCACCGCACCCTGCTTGGCCTGCCGGGCTAAAGTGTCCCAATCTACCCGTATTTGCTGGAGTTTGTGTTGTTGCGCGGCGCGATCCGCAGGGTCGATCTCCTCTTCCGGAAAGTCGATACACGCCTCGACGTGCATCCTCAACTCTGTCAGCCTCGCCACCAGCGCCTGAACCCGCGCCGAGAACTCTCCCGCCAGAGATCTGGCTGCCGACTTGACCGCCTCTACCGACGCGGCGTCGATCATATCGGCGACCGCTTCGGCTTCGACCAAATCCAACTTGTCATTTAAGAATGCACGCTCGGTAAATTCACCCGCCCGCGCCAAGCGGCAACCCAGCGCCAGACAGCGGGCAAGCAACGCCTGCATGACCGCCGGCCCGCCGTGACCTTGTATTTCGATTACTTCCTCGCCGGTGTAGGAGGCGGGAGCTTGGAAATAAAGTACAACCACCTGATCCAACACGTTGCCACTGCCATCTCGTACTGTCGCCAGCGCGGCGAGTCGTGGTTGCAGAACGCGTCCGGTGAGTTGCTCTGCCAACCCCTTGAGATTGCTTCCGGAGATGCGAATGACACCGACCCCTCCTCGCCCTACCGGGGTCGCAATTGCAGCGATGGTGTCTGGTTTTGGTGGCGTCCGGCTGTGCATAACGATCAATTATGGGTGATTGGGTGGTTTCACGTGAAACATACCAACAAAAAAGCCGCCAAATTCTGGCGGCTTTTTTGTTGGGACTGAAAGGTTTACTTAGCGCTTGCCCGCCGTCGCTTTTGCCGGGGCAGCGCTAAATGTCTTGTTGATATACCACTGTTGCGCGATGCCCAAAATATTCTGCATTGTCCAGTAGAGCACCAGGCCCGCGGGGAAGAAGAAGAACATGATGGAAAACACGATCGGCAGGATCAACATGACTTTCGCCTGAATCGGATCGGTTGGTTGCGGGTTGAGCTTGGTCTGAATAAACATCGACGCGCCCATCAACACCGGCAACACGTAATAAGGATCCGGGGTTGAGAGGTCGGTAATCCAGCCCATCCATGGCGTATTGCGCAATTCAACCGCGCCCAACAGGACCCAGTAAAGCGCAATAAAGAACGGGATCTGGATGATGATCGGCAAACAACCGCCCAGCGGGTTGACCTTCTCGGTCTTGTACAGCTCCATCATGGCCTGATTGAGCTTCATCTTGTCGTCGCCGTGCCGCGCCTTTAGCGCCTCCATCTTCGGCATCAGCGTTTTCATGTGCGCCATGGATTTGCCAGCTTTTTGGTTCAATGGGAAGAACACCAGCTTCAACAGGATGGTGAAGGCGATGATGGTCCAGCCCCAGTTACCGATCATGCTGTTCAGGAAAGAAAGCACAACAAACATCGGATAGGCCAATGTCTTGAGCCAACCGTAGTCCACCACTAAGTCGAGCCCAGGTGACAACAGTTTCAACTTCTCCTGCTCCTGCGGGCCGACATACAAAGGCATTGTGACGCTGGCGGAGGCCGCCGGCGCGATGCTGCCCAAACCCGCCCCCACCGAAGCAACTGGAACGATAACCCCGGCCGAATACAGGGTGTCCGTTACGCGCTTCGTAAAGTACTCGCGGCCGCCGCTACCCTGCGGCAACCAAGCCGATACAAAATAATGCTGGACCATCGCAATCCAGCCATCGCTCGCCTCTTTGACATAGTCCGCCTTGTTCTTCTCAATGTCAGAGAAGGCCACTTTTTGGAATTTCTTCTGCTCGGTATAGACGGCAGGGCCGGTAAAGGTGGCAATCCCCGTAAACGGGTTGCTGCCGGAACTCTCCCCTTCCGGTGGATTGGAATCACGCAAGAACTGGAAGTACGCTTTTGGCGCGATCGGGGCGCCGCTGTCGTTCTTGATGTCATATCGAACATCTACAACATAGCTACCGCGCTTGAAGGTGAAAACCTTGTTGACGGTTACCCCTGGCATATCAGTATTGGTAAACACGACCTCGATCTTCTCGTTCCCGCCGAGATCAAATTTGTCGCCAGACGCCACCCACTTGCTGGTATGGTTTGGCAAACCGTCCCCCAGTAGGCCGGACTGAGCAATGAAGTAATGGCCCACTTTTTCTTGCATCAGCGCAAATTGGCGAGTGGCATCGCCACGAGCCACGTGTTTGAGCAAGACCACGCTACGGATGTCGCCGCTTACCGCGTCAAGGTCGACCGACAGGGTATCGGTTCGCACAGACACCGATTTTGTTGAAGTTTGTGGTGCTGACACCGGGGCGCTTACCGCGGCGGCGGCGGCTGAGGGTACGCCGGCAGCAGATGTGGGCACGGCGCCGTTGGGTTTCGCTGAGGCTGCGGCTGGCGTTGGAGAAGGCGAGGCCGGCGCGTTCGTCGCCGCGGCGACCGCCGTGGGCGCCTTAGGCACAAACGGTGGATTGTTGTGCTTTTGCCAAGCCTCCCATAACAGGAGCCCTGAGAACGAAAAAATGATCAGCGCAATGATGCGTTGGGTATCCATGGAGAGCGGTTTCAGTTCAGAAGGTTAAGGAATGGGGTCATAGCCACCCGGATGCCACGGGTGGCAGCGAAGCAATCTCCGCGTGGTGAGGTAGGCGCCTTTAACCGCGCCATGTTTCTGCAGTGCTTCAACAGCGTAATGGGAACATGTCGGCGCAAACCGGCATTGCGTGCCGAAATACGGGCTCAACACATATTGGTATGCCCGTACCATCCACAAGAGCAATCTCGCTAGCGGCGAGATGCGCGGCGAAGCGGGCGGCGAAAGACGGGGCGAGTCGCCGGGCAACATCAACGCGCCTCGGCGACTTTTTTGTTGCGTTGCAGAATCCGGTTATACAACCCCAGCGCTGCTGTGCGTAGCTGTTCGGTTGCTTTTTTTTGTTTCAAGTTACCGGCAATCGCCTTGGGCACTGAAGTGACAGTGACCAACAATTCTAGCGGCGCGCTGCGAAGCTCGTGCTGCCTAAATGTCTCGCGAAGGATCCGCTTGGCGCGGTTGCGATCGACGGCCCTCTTCAGCTGTCTCTTTGGCACGGACAAGGCAATCCCAGCTGCCAACACTCCTCGACGGGCTATTCCGGTTGTTGGCGCCGCAGAACGGCTGGTGAGGACTAGATCAGCAACCGACGCGGTAGCCCGCTGGCCGTGGTCGAGCAACTGCTTTACCTCGGCTGAGGCGAGTCGCATCACGCGGGGAAAACCCTGGGTGTGGATGGGATTTAAACAGCCAGGCGCGCCCGGCCTTTGGCGCGGCGTGCGTTGATGACTTTGCGGCCACCGGCTGTTGCCATGCGAACACGAAAACCGTGGGTTTTCTTGCGGCGTGCTACGGAAGGTTGATAGGTACGTTTCATGGTGTCACTCGTCGATCTACAAGTTGAAGAGAAATGCGGTCTCGGTCATTTTGGTTAGTCAGTGCTGTTGACCAATCCCGCTTCAGGGCGATTTACCCCAAAGCCGTTCCCGTGTTTAACCGGCAGAACCTCGCATTATCTTGTTTTTGTTGATGTTTCGTCAAGTTGCATTGAAAAAGGGCTTGATTAGGCAATCATGACAGCTCCTCAACGGCGGACGTGAACAACGCCG
>JBIIYQ010000169.1:0-5656 GCA_044346745.1 Usitatibacteraceae bacterium
GGGTTGCCACTGAAATCGTGGCCGTGTCGGTCGGTGTTACCCAGTGCCAGGAAACGCTTCGTACCGCCTTGGCGATGGGCGCTGATCGCGCGATCCTTGTTGAAACCGCCGTAGATGTGCAACCACTTGGGGTGGCGAAAGTGTTGAAGGCCATCGCCGAAAAAGAAGCACCACAGTTGGTTTTGCTCGGCAAACAGGCCATCGATGACGACTCAAACCAAACCGGACAAATGTTGGCGGCGTTGCTCGGTTGGTCGCAAGCCACCTTTGCCTCCGAGGTTGTCGTCAGTGGGAACGAAGCTGTAGTGACTAGAGAAATCGACGGCGGTCTTGAGACCCTGTCGATCAAGCTCCCCGCGATTGTCACCGCCGACCTTCGTCTAAATACGCCACGTTATGCGACGCTGCCAAACATCATGAAAGCGAAGAAAAAGCCGCTAGATGTTGTTACGCCTGAAGCGTTAGGTGTCGATGTTGCGCCGCGCTTAACCACACTGAAGGTGGTCGAGCCGCCCAAGCGTAAGGGCGGGGTGATGGTTGCTGACGTGGCGGCGCTGGTGGACAAACTGAAAAACGAAGCCAAAGTAGTTTAGGCCCTCTGCCGCTTCTCATATTGTCCCTCTACAAGACAACGCTTACAGGAAAATTCGCAATGGCAAAGCTGGCAATTCTGGTAATCGCAGATCACGACAACACCGCGCTGAAATCAGGTGTCACCGCGACGGTCGCGTGTGCGCAAAAAATCGGCGGTGAAGTTCACATTCTCGTCGCTGGCAGCAATTGTGCTGGGGCGGCGAGCGCCGCTGCTGCGGTCACGGGTGTGACAAAAGTTCTTCTCGCCGATGCGCCGCATTCCGGTTCGGCTGTGGCAGAAAATCTGGCACCACTGGTCGTGGGCCTTGCAAAGAGTTACTCGCACATTTTGTTCCCCGCCTCCGCTTCCGGCAAAAACACTGCACCTCGTGTAGCAGCGTTGCTCGATGTCGCGCAGCTTTCGGACGTTGTTGCGGTTGAAACACCGGATACATTCGTGCGGCCGATTTATGCTGGCAATGCCTTCGCCACCGTCAAGTCGACCGACAGCATCAAGGTCTTGACGGTCCGTGCAACCGGTTTCGACGCTGTCGCTGCGACCGGCGGGAGTGCTTTGATCGAAAGCGTGACCGCGCCTGACGACAACGGGCTTTCGAAAGTGACAAGTCAAGAGCTGACGAAGTCCGATCGCCCAGAATTGGTGGCAGCCAAACGCATCGTCTCCGGGGGCCGCGGTATGGGCGATGGTGATCGCTACCGTCAGGTGTTGGAGCCGCTTGCGGACAAACTCGGTGCCGCACTGGGCGCGTCACGCGCGGCCGTGGATGCGGGCTTTGTACCGAACGACTATCAAGTCGGCCAGACCGGTAAAGTTGTCGCACCGGAACTCTACATCGCTGTTGGCATCTCAGGAGCAATCCAACATCTTGCTGGAATGAAAGACAGCAAGGTCATCGTGGCGATCAATAAGGACCCCGAGGCTCCAATTTTCCAAGTGGCTGACTATGGTTTGGTCGGTGACCTGTTTACCTTGGTGCCGGAACTAACGGCTGCACTTTAGATCCACTGTTTCATGCAACGAGAACAACATGTCCCAATACACCGCTCCGCTTAAAGATATCGCATTTGTACTCAAACACGTTGTCGGCCTTTCCGAAATTGGCAAGTTGCCTGGCTGCGAAGAAGTTAGCGACGACTTGGTTGATGCCATCTTGTCTGAAGCGGGAAAATTCTCAAGTGAAGTGTTGTCGCCGCTGAATCGCTACGGCGACCAGGAAGGCGCCAAGATCTCCAACGGTAATGTCACTACGCCGAAGGGCTTCAAAGATGCGTACTGGAAGTACGTAGAAGGTGGCTGGAGTGGCCTCGAAGCGCCAGTCGAGTTTGGCGGACAGGGCCTGCCGCATGTGGTGGCGACACCGGTATCCGAAATGCTCGGCAGTGCGAACATGGCATTCAAACTTTGCCCGCTACTTACGCTGGGGGCCATTGAAGCGTTGGATCAGCATGCCTCGCAAGAACTCAAGGATAAGTTCCTGCCGAACATGGTGGCAGGTAAATGGACCGGCACCATGAACCTGACGGAGCCACAAGCGGGTTCGGATTTGGCCCTGGTCCGTACCAAGGCTGTCCCAGTTGGTGATGGCAGCTACAAGATCACCGGCCAAAAGATCTTTATTACCTACGGCGACCACGACTACACAGAGAACATCGTTCACCTTGTGTTGGCGCGTGTCGAAGGCGCGCCAGAAGGCGTGAAGGGCATCTCGCTGTTCCTCGTTCCGAAGGTGTTGGTGAACGCGGATGGCTCTTTAGGTGAGCGTAATGACGTGAAATGTGCGTCGATCGAACACAAACTCGGCATTCATGCCAGCCCGACCTGCGTGATGATCTACGGTGAGGCTGGCGGCGCGATTGGTTACCCGATCGGTGAGATCAATCGTGGTCTTGAGTACATGTTTGTGATGATGAACGCCGCGCGTCTGGGCGTTGGCTTGGAAGGTGTATCGATTGCCGAGCGGTCCTACCAACACGCGTTGGTGTGGGCGCGTGAACGAGTGCAGGGCCGTCCGACCGTGCCGGTGCCGGCCAGTTTGGGCGCAGCACCAAAATCAGTGCCGATCATTTATCACCCTGACATCAAACGCATGTTGATGACCATGCGCGCATATGCCGAAGCGTGCCGCGCGATGATTTATTGGACCGCCAAGTGTTTGGATCTTGCCGATCGCTCGGAAGACGAACAAACCAAACGTTTCAACCAAGCGCTAGTCGATCTGATGATCCCGATTGTGAAGGGGTATTCGACTGAAGCAGGTATTGAGGTGACTTCACTGGGGGTACAAATCCACGGCGGTATGGGATTCATCGAAGAGACAGGTGCGGCGCAGTACTACCGTGATTCGCGTATCTCAGCGATCTACGAAGGCACGACTGGTATCCAGGCGAATGACTTGGTGGGTCGCAAGGTTGGGCGTGAAGGCGGGCAGACTGCACTGGCATTAATCGCCGAAATGCAGAAGACGGCAGCGACGTTAAACGCCTCAACCGATCTGAATTTGAAAGCCATCGGCAAAACACTCACTCGCGGACTTGAGGATTTCAAACGTGCCACTGAGTGGATCGCAATTACGTTCAAAGAAAATCAAGGCGCGGTAAATGCCGGCGCTGTTCACTACCTGATGTTGGCCGGTACTGTGTGTGGCGGTTGGATCATGGCGCTCTCGGCAATCGCCGCCGCGGATCAGTTGGCGAAGGGTGAAGGAGATACCGATTTCTTGAAGGCCAAGATGTTGACCTCGCGCTTTTTCGCAGACCACATTCTGCCGTTCGCTGATGGGTATTGTGAGGCTGTCGTTAATGGCGCCAGCAGTGTGCTGGCGATGGAAGAGACCTACTTTTAGGGCGCGACCGGAATCAGCATCGGGAAAGTGGTGTGCAGGTACAAGCGACGACATGGGCGAGTTTTCGCCGAACGGTAGCGATGCTGGGGCGAATAGAGCGCTCTGGTCTGTTTGGTAGGGGTTAGAGCGACACTTCTACGCCAAACAAAATTATGGGCCGAGATGAGGTTCAATTCGACCGTGGGCAGGCAACACGACGATTGTGGAAAAAGCCCAGAATAGCTTCTGGGCTTTTTTGTCGTTATGTGCGACGGATCAAGCACAAGCACTACATGTAGGCTTCCGCGAATATCCGCGCTGAGTTATAGGCGCAGTTCATTTGGTAACGGACAGTTCGCAGTGCCTCACCGAGCCTACAGTTAGAAGCGATATCCAAGTGTTAGCTCTGCGCTCAAGCCCCGATAGTCAGTCTTGAGTGTGCCGAGATTCGCCGCTGTAGAGGTTAAGTTGACACTGCCCGCGTCGAACCACTTCATGCGCGCCCCGGCAAACCACCCGCTGCGGTAATACCAGTTCACACCCCCCACCAATTGATAGGCAAAGCGGTCACCTGAGAATTCTCTTGACACACCGCCAATCTTTAGGTCGGTATCAATTTCCTGCGCCAAGCCAATTCCCGCGCCAACAAACGGTCGGAAGCTGGCAAACGACGTCTGCCAGCCTTCAAAATCGTACAGGCCGTTCACCATAAAGGCGAGCGATGCAAGATCTGCATCACTTTGCTGGGCATCGATGCCAGTGACGCTAGTGGATTTCACACGGTTTGAGCGGTAAGCGAGCTCGCCCTCGACGCGGACGGACGGGTTGATCCAATAGCCGACGCTTCCACCGTACAAGGCACCCCCGCCAAGATTCAACTTGCCCGTCGTTGACGGCTGGGCGGGTCGCTCGCGACTAACGGACGCATCATTGATAGCCGAAGAGCCTCCATTCAGGGTCACATACCAGCGGCTACTGTCTTTGCTGCCTTGAGCTAACGCTGGTGCGGACCAGATCAGCCCGGTGGTAAGCGTCAGGCTCAGCATGGCAGGGAAAATTGCGAAGCGCATCATGAAAAATTTCCTATAAAGTAAGATTGAGTTTAAGCCCGATTCGAACCGCTTCGACCGGGACTCGAAGGATATTGTTTCGTCCCATGTTATTGATTTCAAGAGGATTTGCATGAACGGCGGGAATTCTTCATCAGCGGCGGCGCTCCCGACGGCGGATGATTTGTCAGTGAAGCTTAAGCCTGTCTCGGTACCGGCATTTCTTGCCGGCATTGCGGGCGGCATTGCGCTTCTGTTGGCACTCTTTGAACCTAGGATCAGCGGAGAGCTCGATTTCCTTAGTCGACTCCTTTTCTTCGCCTTGCATATCGGCCCCGCATTCGCCATCGCGTGGCCGCTGACTGGTTGGTTGTTCAGCCTAGCGTTAGCCAGTCGCGTTTGGCCGTGGCTCACAGTGGCGGTCGCAGGATTGTTGACCGGACTGGTCGTCGCGCCATGGTCAGTCATTCTTGAGCACTTGTTCAACGTTGCCGAGACGAGCGGCGCAGTGCTGGGCGGAGTAACCGCAGAAGCTAATCCCCATTTTTGGGGAGAGATCATCGAGGATCTGCTTTCAGTGCCACCGAAGACTACGGCGGTCTGGCTTGCGGTAAATTCTGCTATTGCATGGCGGATGCAACTCACCTCCGGTACGCGAGCGCTAGCGCCGCAGCCTCCAGTCCCGCTTCTCCCGCCTGCTGAGGCCACTTCGCTGTTTGCGCGAGTTCCCGCGCGAATGGGGAGAGATGTAATCTTCTTGGAGTCTCAAGAACACTACTTGCGCATCGTCCTCGTTGGCGGAGAGCAATTGCTCCTGCATGGATTGGCCAACGCCATCATGGAGATCGATGTAGATGGTAACAAGGGGATGTTGGTACATCGGTCGTATTGGGTAAGTTGGGCACACGTTGCCCGCGTTGATGTGGACAGTACTGGCGGTTATGCGGAACTGACAAATGGTGCGCGGATTCCCGTTAGCCGTCGACGCGCCTCTGCGGTGCGGGTGGCCTTTGACAACTCACCGATCAACGGCCACGTCGGGCACTGAATTGAAGAACCTAGGCAGGATGTTTTGCGATGCGCTGGTAAATGTCTATGGCGCAGACAGCATGTTTGTGATCGAGGAGACGTGCGTCTAGCGGAGCTTATTGCTGGCGCAGTTTACTTGTACGGCAGGGCGTCACCCGGCCA
>JBIIYQ010000170.1:0-5638 GCA_044346745.1 Usitatibacteraceae bacterium
ACCAAGTACGGTTATTGATTGCATTCATTTAAAAATCTTCCTCTAGAAGTTGGAGCTGACGTAAAAACGATAACGCCAAATGCCATTCTTAATTCATGCGTTCTAGCAATGGTCGCTAACGCGCTTTTCGGGCCGTTCATGGCAACGCTGGCTGATTCAATTCGAGTCGATTGACGAAGTCGCGTATCCCCTTGCCAATGGCGTCTGGGTTGTCCTCCTGCACGTAGTGCACGCCGAGGCCGAGATCGACCGTAGTACAGTTCTTCAAATGACTTTCGTACCAGAGGGCTCGCTCCTCTGAAATCAACGCGCCGGGGCTAGCTTTGAACATCAGCTTTGGCAACTCGGTCTGCAGCAGCCAGTCGTGGTACGCGCACGCCATCGCGTAGACGTCGGGCGGCTCGCCTCCGATCGGAATCTCGTTCGGAAAGCGCCACATCGGTTCGCGCGCGGCTGGCTGCGCGAACGGTGCCCGGTAGTGCGCCATCGTTGCCTCCGGCACAACGCGCACCACCGAACCGGGCAGAACGCGTTCGATGAATGCGTTCTGCTCGACGATCAGCTCGCGCCCGACTCCGGGCGTTCGGAAGGCCTTGAACAGATCGCGCGCCCGCGCCGGAAAGTCCAGCCATGTCGGGAACGGCGCAATGAACTCCATGAAAGCCAGCCCGCAGATGGCGTTCTCGTGCCGTCGCGCGAAGTCGAATCCGAGCGCCGAACCCCAGTCGTGCAAGACCAGCACTAGGTCGTGCAGACCGAGTGCCGCGATGAATCCTTCGACGAAGCGCACGTGATCGGCGACCCGGTAGTCGATGGCTGGTTTGTCCGAACGCCCGAAGCCGGGCAGATCGGGCGCGATGCAGCGCGCGACCGTCGCAACATGCGGCACGATGTTGCGCCACAGGTAGGACGAGGTTGGATTCCCGTGCAGGAACAATACGGTCGGTCCCCGGCCTTCATCCAGATAAGCGAGCCTGACGCCGTCGATTTCGACGAAACGCCTATCGAACGGGTCGGTTGAGCTTGGGGTATCGATCACGTCTGCTCCCTATGCAAGAACAGTGGCGATTGTTCAACGCAACACCCCGTACTGCACTGGTACCCAGCGGTAGGCCGCACCCTCGGGCCGCACTCGGCCTAGGCCGGGGAAGGAGATGTGTGCTGCGCCGACCAGATAACCATCGCGCGCAGCTTCCGCAAAAGCCTTCCAGCGCTGCGTTGCCGCTGCTGGGGCATCGCTGTCGAAGGCAATCGTTACCTCTGGATGTGGGAACTGCACCGCCGCTGCGTGAATCAAATCTCCCCACAGCAACAGTTTCTGCCCATCACTTTCAACAACCACGAAGCTGTGGCCCGCAGTGTGGCCTGGTGTAGGTTGCACTCGAATACCAGGCACCAGTTCAGTGGCTCCGTCGAAGGGCTTGAATTTTCCGGCTTGAACGTACGGATTCACCGAGGCCATCGCACCTTTAAAGAAGTCTTTGTTCGCTTCGGGCGCTGCATCCAAATTGGCCTGGCTCAGCCAGAATGACGCCTCGCGCCGATCGGCGTGGATAGCGGCATTTGGGAACGCAATCCGTCCGGCGGCCATCAACCCTCCAACATGATCAGGATGCATGTGGGTGATGATCACTGCATCCACTTGCTCCGGCCGGTAGCCTGAGGCGCGCAGGTTGTCTGGCAGTCGTCCGAGCGTGGGGCCGAACAATCGACCAGCGCCCGCATCGACCAATACGAGTTTGGAGCCGGTGTTGATGAGATAGGCGTTGACCGAGCTTTCAACTTTGCCGGGTAGGAATTCGCGCTCTAGCGCAAGACCCGTGGCTTCGGGCGAACTGTTGGTCAGGAGCTTTTGTACATCGAAGCCCGGCACCGTGCCGTCCGACAGCGCCGTAACTTCGAAGCGACCGAGCATGATGCGATAGAAGCCGGGCGGGTTAGTGAGGGCCATCGGTGCCGCAGCTTGGACGGCAACGGTTGCCAAGAGCGCGAAGCTGGCCATCATGCCGCGCACGTATTGAACGACCCGCCGCGCCGGTTTGGAGCGCGGCACTTGCTGGTTGATGGTGTTGTTTGAATGTGTGGGTAACTGCTGAGTCATGGCGGGTAGCCCTCTGGTGGTGGTTGGAATAGTCGAGCGAGAGGCGATGTGGGACTCACAGCCCGCCGGATCGCGTTCCGCGGTGCGCCCTCGGCACGCACGCATGCGCCACGCAAACGCGACACGACAGCACGGGTGGCCTGATGAAGGGCGTCGGACGGCACCGGTTGCATGCCATCACCCAGACCCAACGCGAGGTTCAGCGTCTTCATCGACCGGCCGTGTGTCGCTCAAGAAATTCGATCAGCACGTCGAACGACGCTGTAGCTCGATCGCTGCCCAGATGGGCGATCGCGGTCGCATGCCCAGACGCGGGCACGACGGCGTGTCGGCAAGCGACCTTAGCGCGCTGAAGCTGGGTGCAAAGTGCATCAGATTGCGGGCCGGCTGAGCGGTCGCGCGCAGCACTCAGTAACAGGGTAGGCGGCCAATGTGCGTCGGCGTAAGTGAAAGGCGACGCCGCATCCCACGCCGGACCGCGCGCACCGAAGGCCGGCTCGACAATGAACTTGCGCACCGGCAACGACTGCGACAGATGATGCAGGTCGAAGAACCCCGAGACCGCGAAGACGGCGCGAATTCGCGCCGGCGCTGCGCCGGCCTCTTGCAGGTAGCGGGGGTCGCCCGCCAGCAACGCGGCCAGATACCCTCCTGAAGAAAAGCCGCCGAGCACGATCCGTTGAGGATCGCCGCCGAGTGCGGCACCGTGATCAATCGCCCAGCGCACGGCAGCGGCCATGTCCTGCGCCTGGGCCGGATGAGGCGCTTCCGAAGCCAGCCGGTGATTGATATTCAGTACGAGGTAGCCATGCTGTGCGAGCGCAATTGCAAGATTCGAGTTGACTTGGGTCTCGTCGTCCTTCGCACCGGCATTCAGGCCGCCGCCGTGTGCAAAAACCACGATCGGGCGTGGCGACTCGCTAGCCGCCGACGGTGCCACAACGTCAAGCAACCATGCGCGCCGGTCCCGTGCTGCGGCGGTATCGCGATAGGCGATGTCGACGATCCGGCGCACACCGTCGGGTACGCGTGGAGCTGGATACCCCTCGTCGACCGCCATCTCCGCAAAATAACCGCGTTCAAACAAACTACGGGGTGACTGCGCTCGAACGAAACTTGAGACATAAGAGCATCCGCCGAGCAGAGAAAACACTGGCAAAAGGATTAGCCACTTCATGCCACGCTCGTTAGTCGGGCGCACGACATCAGCGCTGCTGTTCAAAAAATGCTCCCAGCAGGGCATTAACCTGTTCAGGCTGATCCATCGCCGAGATGTGTCCGCTGGCGGGAATCTCGACAAAGCGCGCACCGGGGATGCGCTCGGCGGCCGCCTTCAGCGTTGACGCGGGATAGAGTTGGTCGGCGGCACCGGCGACGACCACTGTCGGCACCTTGATCTGCGGCAGCAGCGGCAACACGGAGGCCCGCTCAAGCATCACCGAGCGGCCGGCGATGGCCATGCCTTCTCGGTCGGGTGCCTTGAACGCGGCGACGAACGCAGTGAGTTCTTCGGGGTGGGTGTCACGCCATGCCGCCGGAAAGAACGACCGAGCCACACCGTTCGCGTACGTATCGCTGTGGCCCATCCAGCGTGCGCCCCAGACCACCATGCGATCAGAGAATCCCGGCCCGCCTTCCTTCGTGTCGAATGGCGTGTTCATCAGCGCTAGAGCGCGAACCGTCTGTGGATGCCTGACAGCAAAATGCACGCCGACAATGCCACCCCACGAGGTGCCGACCCACGCCACGTCTTTCACGTTCAGTTGTTGCAGCACTTCGGCGGCCGCGTCGGCACAGGCCTCCATGGTGAACGGGCGCGACGGCGCGTCGCTACGACCGAAGCCCGGCCCGTCGATGAGGATCAGTCGGTAGCGCCCGCGCAGCGCCGCTACCTGCGCACGGTAGATCGACGAATCGGCGAACACTGACGGCCAGAAAAGCACGGTCGAGCCTGATTCGCCCACCGTATGAACGGCAAGTCGCCCGAGTTGTGTGGATACGAGTTGGGTTGTCATCGTTGTCGCCTCAATGTTCGCAAGAGTGGTTACTGCTGCGGTGAACTGCTGCGCCGTTGCAGCGCCTTGCATAAGCGTTGCGGCCATTCCCAGCGCCGCTAGGTGCCGCAAAACAATCCGTTGAAGTTTTCTCATCTATCGTGCTCCTCCGAGTCATGGCCTTGATTAAATAGGTTCTGGGAGACACAATAAAGACGTCGGCAATGACATCTTTGGTAACTAAACGGATACAATCGCCGTCGTCGCACGGATCGATGCCGCAACGCCTTGCCCGGGTGTGTACCGGGAACACCACGCATAGGAAGAGCAAGCCACATGCCCCGCCTAGAAGACCTCGCGGCGTTCGCCGAAGTCGCCCGATCGCTCAGCTTCACGCGGGCGGCCGAGACGTTGTCGCTCTCACGGCCGGCAGTGAGCAAGCGCATCAACGCGCTAGAGCTTGAGGTCGGCACCGCGTTGCTGAAGCGCTCGACGCGACGCGTGGAGCTGACCGACGCAGGCGCCGCATTACTGTTGCACGTCGATCAGGCAGCCGGCGAGATTGCGCTTGGTCTGGATGCGGCTCGCACTGCTGCTGGAAGTCTCGCCGGGCTGGTACGCATCAGTGTGCCCCCGTCTTACGGCAACGCGATCGTGTTGCCAAAGGTGCGCGATTTTCTGGGGCGCCACCCTGCGGTGCAGGTTGACGTTGAGCTGTCCGAGCATCCGGTGGATCTGATTGCCGAACGTTTGGACTTCGCGCTTCGCATCACCGAAAGCCCCCCGCCGCAGGCCAGTGTGCGTAGGATCGCGGCAATCTCTTGGCTGCTAGTTGCATCGCGCCGTTACCTCCAACAGCATGGGATGCCGCGTACTCCTGCGGATCTTCGCAACCACCAAGTGCTGTTGCCAAGTGCCTATCGCGGGCACGGCGACTTTATGTTTACCAACGGCCGAACGCATGAGGCGGTTCGCATTAATGCAGCCCTTTCGACGACATGGACAGATTCCATCGCACGTCTAGTTTCAGCTGACGCAGGCATCGCACTGCTGCCCGACTATTTGCTGGCAAGTGGTCTGCATTCTGGCGCGATAGATGAAGTGTTGCCCGAGTGGCAATTGGAGCGCGGCCCTGCTGATGAGTTAGTTGCGCTATTTCTGCCTGGCGGGCGTCTGCGCGTCGCTGCGAGAGCTTTGTTGGATTTTCTGACCCCCTCTGCCCCAGTTGGCGGGGACGGTAAGCGACCAAGATTGGCGCGGTGATGCCCGCACTTGGTTGCTTATCGCAGGTTACGGCGGCAAAATTTATTGATGTCGCGCAAAACATCGTCACTTACCAATCCTACCTCGGAAAGAGTCTTCAGAAAGCGTAACGAAGAGATGCGTTTCCCGTTCGGATACGCCAGTGTGCACCAAGTGGAAGGGGCTCGGTAAAACGGACGCCATGGATTTGGTAAATACTTTCAATCCAAGGAGTTCTGAATGTCATCAATACCGAAACGAGTATTCACCAGCGAGTATCGCGCGGAAGCCGTAAAGCTTG
>JBIIYQ010000171.1:0-5613 GCA_044346745.1 Usitatibacteraceae bacterium
TCCCATCCTTCGCTTCCGCCTTCGCCTTCTTAAAGTTCTGTCCACCCGATGCGAGGTCAGGCCAATGCGGGCGCTGGGTGCCGTCGAGCAAACCCGCGATGGTGAGGATTTGGATGCGCGCAAAACCGCCGTGGTGTGGCGATTCGTAATGTCCCGCGCTGGCGGCTTCGGTCAGCATTGGCTTGGTGGGCTCGGCGAGCGTGACGAATAAACCGATGGCGGCTTTCTCGCGCTCGACCGTGCCTTTGAGGTCGCGTAGCATCGAAGCGCCGATATTTTCGCCGCCCTTCACCGATACGACGACCTTTTCGGTTTTGCCTTTGGCGACTTCGATAAAGCCAAGCCCATCGATGCCTTGGTCGGCACCCTTCTTGCCGCCGCGATACGGCTGCACACCGACGAGTGAACACGCCCACAACTGAAACTGATGTTTGTCGCGTTCGGCGAGGTTACGCGCACCGGCAAAGTCTTGCGGCACGCCTTCAACGATGAAGGCACCTTTGCCTTGCAGCTCGGGGTATCGCTCTTTCAAGCGCTTTTCGATCAATGACACCGCAAGGTGCGTGATGTCGATGCCGATCCAATCGCGTTTGAGTTTTTGTGCCGCATCCAGCGCAGTGCCGCAGCCGCAGAAAGGGTCGAGCACGACGTCGCCCTCGTTTGAGGACGCGCTGATGATGCGTTCGAGTAGGGCGAGGGGTTTTTGGGTGGGGTAGCCCAACGACTCTCCAGCTTGAGAGTTGATTGGTGGTATGTCACTCCAAACTGTGTCGACCATGACGCCCTCCTGTTCGTCAAGGTATCGCTTGAGCCGCGGCATTCCGCCTTGCTTCGGAGGCCAATAAATTCGACCCTCCGCTTCCAGTTTGTCTAGATTTTCGATTGTGTATTTCCAGTGGTTCCCCTTTGCGCGAATATCGATACCGTGCCAAGAGTCGCCAGACGAGCCGTTTCTAGTCCCTTCGGCCGTTAGATCGCCAAGTGAATACTGCCGGCCCGTTTCTGGTTCTACGTTGTGATAGTGCTTTTCGATTCGTTCTTCAGAGTGCGGGACGTACTGCGGCTGGAAGTATGGATCCCCGGTCTTCGTAAACAACAACAAGGTGTCGTGATTGTTTGGAAACTTCTTGAAACTTTGCGATTTGGCTGTCGTCCTCTTCCAAATGATTTCGTTTCGGTATTTGTCTTTGCCGAAGATCCCATCGAGCACAATTTTCAAGTAATGACTCGCCGTCGGGTCGCAGTGCAGATACAAACTTCCCGTCGGTTTCAGCACGCGATGCATTTCGAGCAATCGATTCGCCATCATGGTGAGGTAGGCCATCATGTCGTTCTCGCCGAGAAACTTGCGCAGCGCTTCCATCATTTCGGCGACGTCGCTATTGCCGCATTTCAAAATCTCGCGGAACTCATCCTGCGCCTGCCCGCCCCAATGCCATGTGTCTTCGAAGGCGGTGATCTGCGCGTCGGATTCGTGGCCCTTCGGTGTTTTGAAGAGCAGGTTGTAATCGCGTTTGGAGTTAAACGGCGGGTCGAGGTAGACGAGGTCGACCGATTCATCGCGAATGTGATCGCGGAGGATTTGCAGGTTGTCGCCGAAGTAGAGCTGCTTGGTCATAGGTGGCGCGGCGCGGATAGGATGGCGCGAGTCTAGCAGTGGGATGCGGATTGTGGAACCGGCGCGAACTCGTTGCTGGCCAATCGGTTGATTGGCTTGAGGAGGCCTGAACAAAATTGGTCCGCCGGACATTTCCGGGGCCTAACTTCTTTTGTGCAACTCAAGGGGCTACGAACTTGGGTACCGGCCTGCGCCGGTACGACAGAAACTAACAGAGGTGCCAAAACCACAAAGTGCAATAACGACGGGCAGTTTCAGGCAAAAAGTGCTGGAAACTCCCATCAATAGGCGAGTTTGCGAAATGCCTTTACTGCGAACACGGCAAACAAACCGTCATGGCTTGGCCCTGCATGTGTATTTCGAGCAGGCCGCGCTTCCCGGCATCTTCCAGAATCTTGCCAAACGCTTTGTAACCAAACGCCGATTCGACGAAGTCAGGACGGCGACGCTTCAGCGCAAGTTTTACGTTTGATGCGTGAACCGCATCCAAGTTTTTTTCGCTCATCAGGGCTTCGACGGTGTCGACCACCAGCTCGATTGCCTCCAGCCTGCGCGCATCATCGGTTGCATCTTGCACAGAAGGCTCATCCGCCGTTGTCTTCTTGTCCGGTGAGCGCTTGGCCTGCTGTTTCTTCGCGTTCGCCTCGCCCACTTTTTTCGCGGTGGCTTTTTTGCGTGCCTCCTCGGCCTTTACCAAGTCGTCGTAAAAGATAAATTCGTCGCAGTTACCAACCAGCAGATCTGAGGTGGAACTGCGTACACCGACGCCGATGACGATCTTGTTGTTCTCACGAAGCTTGCTCACCAGCGGCGAAAAATCCGAATCACCGCTGATGATGACAAAGGCATCCACATGCGCCTTGGTGTAACAAAGGTCGAGCGCGTCGACAACCATACGAATGTCAGCGGAGTTTTTACCCGACTGTCGAACATGCGGAATCTCGATGAGTTCAAACGCCGCCTCGTGCATGCTGCGCTTGAAATCTTTGTAGCGCTCCCAGTCACAGTAGGCTTTCTTGACGACGATGTCACCCTTCACCAGTAGGCGTTCGAGGACCTTGCGAATATCGAACTCGGCGTATTTGGCGTCGCGCACACCGAGCGCCACGTTCTCGAAATCGCAGAACAACGCCATGTTCTGAATTTCATTGCCGGAGGTAGATGCCATAGTTGCTTTCAGAAAGTGCGTGGAACAGAGAAGTGACACAGACCGGTCATGCTACAAGGAATGCGTCTCTTGCGTTTAGCGAATCGCCTTGTACATTGCCAGCGCTTTGTCGCGTTGTACCGCGTGATCGACAATCGACATAGGGTAGTCGCGGCCCACTACGAAGTTGGTTGTTTTTGCGTCCAGCGGGGGCAACGTCCAAGGTGCGTGGATGAATTTGTCCGGTAGGTTGGATAGTTCAGGGACATAGCGGCGGATGAATTTGCCCTTTGGATCAAATCGTTCGCTCTGTGTGATCGGATTAAAGATCCGAAAATATGGCTGCGCATCACACCCTGTCGAAGCCGCCCATTGCCAGCCACCGTTGTTTGCCGATAGGTCAAAATCGTTGAGGTTGTCGGCGAAGTATTTTTCGCCCCATCGCCAATCAATCAGCAAATCCTTGGTCAAAAAACTTGCCACGATCATTCGCAGACGGTTGTGCATGTAGCCGGTTTGATTTAGCTGGCGCATTGCCGCATCAATGATCGGATAGCCAGTGCGAGCTTCGCACCACGCAGCAAATAGAGCCTTGTCGTTTTGCCAAACAAGCTGATCATATTCCGGCTTGTAGGCGCTGACTGCCGCATGTGGCGAGTGCCAGAGAATCTGGAAGTAGAAGTCGCGCCAAATCAGCTCGGAGAGCCATGTCTGTGCACCAGAGTTTGCGCGAAGTAGTGTTTCCGTATGCGCGATAGTTGCCAATTCACGAATCGAGATCGTGCCGAAGCGGTTATGGGTGCTCAGATACGACACGCCTTTGACCGCCGGAAAGTCGCGCGTATCTTTGTAGTCCGCGATGCGGTCGATGAAGTCGTCTCTAAGTTGCGCGGCACCCGACATGCCGCAGGTCAGGATCGATTTGATGTTGGTTGTCTCGAAACCCATCGACGCTAATGAGGGAATGGTGCCGGGGGAGTCCACAGGCGCTAGCCGATCAAGCAGTTGCTCGCTGGGAAATGGTTTGAGATCGGCGTCGCTGACCTTCTTCAGCCAGGCGTTCTTGTACGGTGTAAATACGCTGAACGGTTTTCCCGCCAACGTCAGCACTTCGTCTTTTTCAAAAACCACCGTGTCTTTGAACGCTTTAAAGTCGATACGCAGTTTTTCGAGTGCGGCGGCCACTTCGTGGTCACGGGCGAGGGCGACCGGCTCGTAATCGTCGTTGGTATAGACCGCCCTCACCCCAAGCTCTAGGGCAAGTTTGGGAATCTCTGTTTTTGCCGAAGCATGACGGACGATGAGTGCGCCGCCACTCTTGGCTAGCCGCTGGTGGAGTTCCTGTAATGACTCCCAAATGAATTCGACCCGTCGATCCGCCTTGGACGGGAGTTTGTCCAAGATGTCGCGATCAAAGATAAATGTGCAGTAAACACGCCCGCCCGATTCAAGCGCGTTCAATGCGTGGTGTAGCCCCGCGTTGTCAGCTACACGAAGATCGCGCCGAAACCAGAATAAGACATTTTGCATAGGAGATTTATTGCCAGCAGGCCGCCAAAATGCTGGCGCGCAGAGGGGGACTCACGTAAAATTTCATTTTGATGGAAACCATCAATCTCACCAACCACTTTTTGATCGCCATGCCCGGCATGGCTGACCCGCATTTTTCCAAAACGCTGACTTACATCTGTGAGCATTCGGAAAAGGGCGCGATTGGGTTGGTCATCAACAAGCCGATCGACATTACCGTCGGCCACCTTTTCGAGCAGGTCGATATTGACCTAGAAGACGACGCCGTGCGACATGACGCGGTCCACTTTGGCGGACCAGTCAAGATCGAATGTGGTTTTGTTTTGCACCAGCCGCTTGGCGAGTGGAAATCCACACTGAAGATTGATGACGATATCGGCATGACAACGTCCAAGGATATTTTGGAGGCAATTGCCCGCGGCGAAGGCCCCAACCGTTTGTTGGTAACGTTAGGGTACGCCGGATGGTCGCCAGGCCAGCTTGAAGAAGAAATCAAGCGCAACGGATGGCTGACCGTTGAGGCAGATACAAAATTGATTTTCGACCTTCCTGCTGAAGACAAACTGCTGGCGGCGATGCAAAAGTTGGGGTTCCATCCGGCGATGTTGTCGGATACGGCGGGGCACGCTTGATCGGCGCGGCGCAGTTGGGAAAGAACTCCGACCTCCAACCGCATTCCACTATCATGGGTTTCGATTTCGGCGCGAAACGTATTGGTGTTGCTACCGGAAACTTAAGCATCGGACTTGCCGCACCGCTGACGATCATTCACGCCGAGTCCAACGTGGATCGGCTCGCTGCCATCGCAAAACTCTTTACTGAATGGCAACCGGCGCAGTTTGTGGTCGGGCAGCCGCGCCACGCTGACGATCAGCCGCATCCAATCGCACACTTGGCAAAAAAGTTTGGCAATCGCTTGGAAGAAAATTTCAAACGCCCGGTGGTTTACGTCGATGAAACACTGAGCTCAACGGAGGCGGCGCGCCACTTGGTCGAGCGCGGCAGCATCGGACGAGAGCAAAAAAACAAGCTGGACGCGTTTGCCGCAGCGGTGATTTTGCAATCGTGGATGAACGAATACGCGCTAACGACTGCAGCGAGCAACCGAGAGAAGGCCAACCATGCAGCTTGACGCCGAACCGCTGATCAACGTGCTTGCCGAGAAAATCGGCACGGGGGTGCCAAATAAGTCGCTTGATATCGGTGTCGTCGGTATCCACACAGGCGGCGTGTGGGTTGCGGATAAGTTGGCGGCGAAGATTGGCGCAAGCAACGTCGGTCGGATAGCGGTCACATTACACCGCGACGACTATGCGAC
>JBIIYQ010000062.1:0-17314 GCA_044346745.1 Usitatibacteraceae bacterium
GGCGCGCGCCTTAATGTCGCCACCAAATACGTCGAAACGGCGCGTGAGCACTTTTCGAAGAAGGGCATGCACGTCAATCTGATCAAGCTGTATGGCTCAATGGAGTTGGCGCCGCTGACCGGGCTGGCTGAGGCCATCGTGGACCTCGTTTCTACCGGCAGCACGTTGAAGGCGAACAATCTCATCGCGGTCGAGGAAATCATGCCGATTTCTTCGAGGTTGATTGTTAACCGCGCAGCGCTTAAGTTGAAGCATGATGCGCTTCAGCCATTGATTGACGCGTTTGCCGAGGCCGTCACCGCTGCGTAGTATTGAAGTACAAAAGACGTTTATTGGCGGGCGTTTTCAAGTGAAATTGTCTGGAGTCGCCCGTCGTTACTAGAGTTTGTAGTTTTCTGGGTTGGTTTTTTGGTTGAATATGTTGAACATCCGCGCACTGCAATCGAATTCATCCTTCTTCGAGGCCGACCTAACGGCCTTACTGGCGTTCGAGTCGGCACAGGACCCGCAGCTTGAGTTGCGGGTGCGAAGCATCCTCGCGGATGTGAAAGCGCATGGCGACGTCGCGTTGCTCGAAACAACCACGAAGTTCGACCGGTGGACGCCGAGTTCTGCGGCGGCGCTGGAGATTGACGCTGGGACATTACGGGGATCCTTAAACGCACTCGACAAATCCGTGCGAGCGGCTCTTGAGACCGCGGCGGATCGCATCCGCCGCTACCATGAGCGCCAACTGCAGCCATCCTGGCGCTACACCGAGGCCGACGGCACCATACTCGGCCAACAAATCACACCGCTGGATCGTGCCGGACTTTACGTTCCCGGCGGGAAAGCCGCATACCCTTCTTCAGTACTGATGAACGCCGTCGCCGCCAAAGTCGCCGGTGTGCGTGAGCTCATCATGGTGACACCAACGCCAGACGGCGTGGTGAATGAAACGGTGCTGGCGGCTGCGGCTCTAGCAGGGGTTGATCGTGTTTTTCGTGTTGGTGGCGCGCAGGCGGTTGGCGCGTTGGCGTACGGCACCGAATCCATTCCAAGTGTGGATAAAATTGTCGGGCCCGGCAATGCGTACGTGGCCGCCGCAAAACGGTTTGTGTTCGGCGTGGTCGGCATCGATATGGTGGCGGGGCCGTCCGAAATATTGGTGATTGCCGACGGCAAGACCGACCCCCGTTGGGTGGCGATGGATCTGTTCTCGCAGGCCGAACACGATGAAATTGCGCAGGCGATCCTGCTGTGCCCGGAGACGGCCTATATCGCTCGTGTGGCAGAAGCCATGGAATCGCTACTGGCAAACATGCCGCGTGCCGAGATCATCCGTGCATCGCTCAGTAACCGGGGCGCGCTGATTGCCGTGCGAGATCTTGACGAGGCGTGTGAGTTATCAAACCGTATCGCACCGGAGCATCTTGAGTTGTCGGTGGCGGAGCCGGAATTATTGCTGCCGAAGCTCCGCCATGCGGGTGCTATTTTTATGGGACCGTTTTCGTCCGAGTCGATCGGTGACTACTGCGCCGGGCCCAACCACGTGTTGCCAACTTCGCGCACCGCGCGCTTTTCTTCACCGCTCGGCGTCTATGATTTTCAGAAACGCTCGTCGATTATTCAGGTGTCTGCAGCCGGTGCCGTTTCACTCGGCAAGGTTGCTGCAACGCTGGCGCGCAGCGAGGGGCTGGAGGCACATGCGCAGTCCGCCGATATGCGGTTGCAAAAATGAGTCCGGTCATCCGCGATGAGATTTCCGCGCTTGCGGCCTATCATGTGCAGGACGCAGCGGGTTACATCAAGCTCGACGCGATGGAGAATCCGTTTCCGCTGCCTGATCGATTGCGTGACGGACTCGCGAAACACCTCTCGAACGCCGCAATCAACCGCTATCCCGACCCCGCCGCCGTCGCGCTAACCCAAGCGCTGCGCAACGCGATGAACGTTCCGGCGGACCTCGATATTCTTCTCGGCAATGGCTCGGACGAAATCATTCAGATGCTCGCCATGGCGAGTGCAAAACCTGGCGCGAAGCTGCTATCGGTCGAGCCGGCATTTGTTATGTTCAAAATGATCGCCACCTTTTGCGGCATGACCTATGTTGGTGTGCCCCTGAAGGCAACCGACTTCCGGCTTGATGCTGATGCGATGCTGGCCGCGATTACTGAACACCAACCCGCGCTGACATTTATCGCCTATCCCAACAACCCAACCGGTAACCTGTTTGATCGCGAAGATATTCGCAAGATCATTCGCGCGTCTCCGGGGCTGGTGGTGATCGACGAAGCGTACTTCGCGTTTTCAGCGAAGTCTTTCCTCGACGAAATCAGCCAGTTCCCCAATGCGGTATTGATGCGTACTGTTTCAAAGCTCGGTCTTGCGGGTGTGCGTCTTGGCATGTTGGTCGGGCCGCGGGCATGGCTCGCCGAGGTCGATAAGGTCAGACTGCCTTACAACATCAATAGCTTCACGCAAGCGGCGGCAACCTTTCTGCTCAAGAACATCGCTGAGTTCGCTGAGCAAACGAACCTCCTCATCGCCGAGCGCACTGCTATGGCTGCACATCTGGACAAGCTGTTTGCGCGCTTTCCAGGAGCTGTACGTTACCCTTCGGAAGCGAACTTCATCCTTGTCCGCGTGCCGAATGCGGCGGCTGTCTTTGCCGCGTTGAAGGCGCAAAAAATCTTGGTAAAGAACACTAGCCAAGCGCATCCGATGCTGTCCGACACGTTGCGCATCACGATTGGATCGCCCGCTGAAAATGCTGCCTTTTTGACTGCACTGACTTCCATACTGGAATCCCAATATGCGTAATGCCACCGTCACCCGCAATACCAAAGAAACCCAAATCACCGCATCAGTCAATCTTGATGGCACTGGCAAAGCCAGCTTGAATTCGGGCGTACCGTTTCTTGACCATATGCTTGATCAAATCGCCCGTCATGGCCTGATCGATATCGAGCTGAATGCGACCGGCGATACACATATTGATGATCACCATACGGTGGAAGACGTCGGTATTACGCTTGGACTAGCGTTTACCCAGGCATTGGGCGACAAGATGGGAATCGTTCGTTATGGCCACGCGTATGTGCCGCTAGACGAGGCGCTATCACGGGTAGTCATTGATTTGTCCGGTCGTCCCGGCCTCACCATGAAAGTCGATTTCACCCGGTCACGTATTGCGGAATTCGATGTGGATCTGTTTTATGAGTTCTTCCAAGGTTTCGTGAATCACGCCCTTTGTACGTTACATATCGACAACATTCGTGGCGCCAACGCCCACCACCAAGCTGAAACGATATTTAAAGCATTCGGCCGCGCGCTGCGGATGGCGTGTGCAGCAGATGCTCGCGCCGCCGGTATCCTTCCTTCAACGAAGGGTGCGTTCTGAATTTGTCATTTGATGAGTCAATTCCGCCAATGATGCCGGCCCTATGAATCTGCTGAAGGCCGCCATCTCGATCTCCGCGATGACGTTGTTGTCGCGAATTTCTGGGTTGATCAATTTGGTGATCGGCGCCAACCTGTTTGGTGCCGGGGCAGCGATGGATGCCTTCCAAGTAGCTTGGCGCATTCCCAATTTTTTGCGCCGCCTGTTTGCTGAGGGCGCGTTCAGTCAAGCGTTCGTGCCGATCTTTGCCGAGTACCGCAATAAACGCGGCATCACCGAAACCAAAATTCTCGCCGACCACGTGGCGAGCATGTTGGGTTTGATCTTGTTTGTCGTAACACTGATCGGCGTGGTCGCAGCGCCATTTTTGGTCTACGCAACCGCCTCCGGATTCCGGGCGGATCCGGACAAATTTGATCTGACGGTGCAGATGACGCGGATCGTATTCCCGTATATCTTCTTCATCTCCCTAGTGGCGCTTTCCGCCGGCATTCTCAATACATTCTCAAACTTCAAAACACCTGCGTTCACGCCGGTGTTGTTGAATTTGTGTGCGATTGCCGCCTCATTGTTTTTGGCACCGCATGTAAACCCGCCCATCCTCGCGTTGGCGTGTGGTGCGCTCGCTGGTGGGGTGGTTCAGTTGTTGTTTCAGGTTCCGGCATTACGGCGGATCGGCATGTTGCCCCGTCCCACCTGGCGCTGGTCAAAGATCAAGGAGGCGCGTGCCGACGAAGGAGTCGGACGTATCCTCAAGCTAATGGTGCCTGCCACGTTGGGGGTTTCGGTCGCGCAGATTTCGATTCTGCTGAACACACAAATTGCCTCGCACTTAGGTGATGGCGCGGTATCGTGGATTTCGTATGCGGATCGCTTGATGGAATTTCCCTCGGCGCTACTGGGGATTGCCATCGGAACCGTCCTGCTGCCTTCCCTGGTCAAACATCACACAAATGCGGACCCGACTGAGTATTCAAACTTGCTGGATTGGGGACTGCGTCTGACATTGATTCTGACGTTACCCGCAGCTGTTGGCATCGGCATTTTGTCGACGCCGCTGATCGCTACAATCTTCCAGCATGGGAAATTTCTGGCGTCAGACGTCTTGATGACTCGCGCCGCGCTGGTCGCGTATTCCTTTGGGCTGACCGGCATCGTACTTATCAAGGTGTTGGCACCTAGCTTCTATGCCCGGCAGAACATTAAAACGCCGGTCAAAATCGCAATCTTCACGCTTTGTGTGACCCAGCTATTTAACGTGGCGTTCGTCCCGTTTCTACAGCACGCGGGGCTTGCCCTCGCCACCGGGTTGGGCGCGTGCGTGAATGCGGGATTACTGTTTTTTTTCATCCGTAAACACAAGTTCTACCAGCCTCAGCCTGAATGGATGGTGTTCTTCTTTAAGGTCGGCGTCGCTCTGTACTTTATGGCGGGCGCATTGTGGTGGCTCATGGGCACTGAAACGTCGTGGCTGACGATGAGTCCCTGGTTAAGGGGGCTCAAATTGGCTGGGTTGGTTGGTGCAGGGGTGATTGTCTACTTTATAAGTCTGTGGATGATGGGCTTCCGCCTGCGTGACTTTTCCAAGCGGGTGGCGTGATGAAATTTTCGCGTCGGATTTGTGCGACAGCCAGGCCGCTGGCACTCGCCGTTGGAAATTTTGACGGCGTGCATCTCGGACACCAAGCCATCCTTCGCGCCACCATGGATGCGGCGCGACGGTTACAACTTGATGCGGCTGCGCTCACGTTCGCACCCATGCCTCGGGAATTTTTTGCGCGCCGTCAAAACAATCCTGCTCTGGCACCGCCACGGCTGATGAGCGTGAGTGAGAAGTTGACCGCCTTTGGCGAGGCGGGACTTGCACATGTTTTTGTGCCGCGATTCGATGAACGGTTTTCCAGCCAGTCGCCTGCCGAATTTCTGGCGTCATTGCGGTCAGCAGATGTGCGTTGGATGATGGTCGGTGACGACTTTAGATTTGGCGCAAAGCGTGCAGGCGACGTTGCGATGATGCGTGAGTTCGGCGCCGCGCATGGTATCGAAGTGGAAACGATGTCGGATGTTGTCACTGCGGTTAGCGGTGTGCGGGTGTCATCGTCGGCCATCCGCGAGGCCCTGGCGGCTGGCAGGACGTGGGCCGCAGCAGAAATGCTCGGCAGGCCATACGCCATCACCGGGCGCGTCACTCACGGCAAGAAACTTGGCCGAACCTTGAGCTTTCCCACGGCCAATGTAGCGCTGTCCAGCCGAAAACCTGCGCTGGCGGGCGTGTTTGCAGTAAAATGTCGACTTGTAACTCGCGGGCTCGAGGGAGTGGCCGAGTTAGGAAAATTCGAAGTTGGCGAAGTCCTTAACGGGGTCGCCAACCTCGGTACGAATCCGGTGGTTTCTTCAGAAAACCGCCCGCATTTGGAAGTCTTCCTCTTCGATTATTCGGGTGACCTATACGGCAGGCGCGTTCAGGTAAGCTTTATCGAGAAAATCCGCGACGAACAAAATTTTGCGAGCCTTGATGTGCTCGTCACGCAGATGCATGACGACACGGCACGCGCCAAGAAAATCTTGTCACGGATGAACCCAGATGGAAGCACCGAATAAAGCAGAAGCGAAAGACTACAAGTCCACTCTTAATTTGACCGATACGCCGTTCCCGATGCGCGGCGACCTCGCCAAGCGCGAGCCGGGTTGGATTGCCAGCTGGCAGGATAAAAAGCGCTACGAAAAAATTCAGGCGGCGAAAAAAGGCGGCCCGAAATTCATCCTGCACGATGGCCCGCCGTACGCCAACGCAGCGATTCACATCGGTCACGCCGTCAACAAAATCTTGAAAGACGTGGTCGTGAAGTCAAAGCTCATGGCGGGCTTTGACGCGCCCTATGTGCCAGGTTGGGATTGTCACGGCATGCCGATCGAAATCTTTGTTGAAAAACAGCACGGCAAGAATCTTCCTGTCGACAAGCTGATGGGTTTTGCGCGTGCGCACGCCGAATCGCAGATCGATCTGCAGCGAACGGACTTCATTCGTTTGGGTGTACTTGGTGATTGGGCGCATCCCTATAAAACAATGCACTTTGCGACAGAAGCGGCTGAGATTCGCACGCTCGGTAAGTTGTTCGAGCGCGGCTATGTCTATCGCGGCCTAAAGCCCGTGAACTGGTGTTTTGATTGCCAGTCTGCGTTGGCCGAGGCCGAAGTTGAATACGAAGACAAAACCTCAACCACCATCGACGTTGGTTTTCGTTTGGCCGATGGCGAGCACGATAAGCTTGCGGCGGCATTTGGGTTGGCGAAGCTGCCCAAGGGACACGTATATGCGGTGATCTGGACCACCACGCCGTGGACCATCCCCGCAAACCAGGCGCTAAACATTCATCCTGAGTTTGAGTACGCGTTGGTGTCGACTCCGCGTGGCGCCATCATTGTTGCGGCGGCACGTGTGGAAGCGTGTTTGCAGAGCTACGGCCTCGAAGGCAAGGTTGTCGCGACCACTGTTGGCGCGAAGCTCGAAAAAATTGTCTTTAGGCATCCTTTCTATGATCGCGCATCACCGGCGTATCTGGCGGAGTACGTCACGCTTGATACCGGTACCGGCATCGTGCATTCATCACCTGCGTATGGCGTGGATGACTTTGCAACCTGCAAGAAATACGGCATGACCAATGAGGAAATCCTCAATCCGGTGATGGGGAATGGGCAATACGCATCTATGCTACCGTTGTTTGGCGGGCTCAACATCTGGAAAGCGCAGCCAGAGATTGTGAAAACGATTGAAGCGGCGGGCGCGCTCTTTCACACGACACAGTTCACGCACTCCTACCCACATTGTTGGCGGCACAAAACGCCAACGGTGTTTCGTGCGACCTCGCAGTGGTTTGTCGGCATGGATTTGGTTGGAAAAGGTGACACCAAGACCTTGCGCCAGTTGGCGCTCGACGCCGTTGATGCGACAGAGTTTTTCCCGAGCTGGGGTAAGGCCCGGTTGCACGCGATGATCGCCAATCGGCCTGATTGGTGTATTTCACGTCAGCGAAAGTGGGGCACGCCGATTCCGTTTCTGTTGCATCGTGAAACGGGCGAGCTCCATCCGCAAACGCCGGCGATTCTCGAGAAAGTCGCGGCACGCGTTGAGCGCGAGGGCATCGAGGTTTGGCAACATCTCACTGTCGAAAATCTGCTTGACGCCGATGCGGGCACCTATGAAAAATCCGGCGATACGCTCGACGTCTGGTTTGATTCCGGCTCTACCTTCAACACCGTGATGGGCAACACGTCGTCGCTGATGGCGACCGATGCGGACGGCAAGCCGTCTCAGGCTGATTTGTATCTCGAAGGCTCTGACCAGCATCGCGGTTGGTTCCATTCGTCACTTTTGGTGAGTTGTGCAATCAACGGCCGCGCGCCGTATAAGCAGCTGCTTACGCACGGATTCACCGTCGATGCGCAGGGCCGCAAGATGTCAAAGTCGGCGTTCAACGCGGTTGCACCTGCGAAGATCTCGGAGACGTTGGGGGCGGAGATTTTGCGCTTGTGGGTTGCCTCGACAGACTACTCAGGCGAAATCGCCATCTCGGATGAAATCCTCAAGCGCGTTGTCGAGAGCTACCGTAGGATTCGCAATACGTTGCGCTTCCTACTCGCAAATACATCGGACTTCGATTTCGCTAAACACGCTGTGCCCGTCGCACAGATGGTCGAGTTGGATCGTTATGCACTTGCGATGACTGCTGAGTTACAGCAAGCCGTGCTTGGGAAATACGCCAACTATGCGTTCCAGCCAGTGATGCAGGACGTGCAGACATTCTGTTCTGCTGACCTCGGAGCGTTCTATCTTGATGTGATTAAGGATCGCCTCTACACGACCAAGGCCGATGGCCGGCCACGACGCTCCGCGCAGACGGCCTTGCATCACATCTTGCAGACGCTAACGACCTTGATCGCACCGGTGTTGTCATTTACTGCCGAAGAAATCTGGCAGACCTTGCACGGCAATGAAGACGCTACTGTGTTTGCGGGTACGTGGCATGCCCTGCCAGGGCTTGGGGACTTCGATAACGATATGAACAGCGCGGAGATCCACGCGCAGATTTTTGCCGGGGACACACTGATCAAAAAGTGGTCTCGCTTGCGCGAGGTGCGAGGTGAGGTGCTAAAGCGAATCGAGGAGGCGCGAACCGCTGGCAGCATCGGCTCGTCCCTACAAGCAGAAGTCGTGGTGAATCTGCCCGCTGATCAGGCTGCATTGCTCCAGTCGCTGGGCGACGAACTGCGTTTTGTCATGATTACGTCTGCCGCGTCTGTCGGTGTTTCGGAAGCCGCAGCGGTTGTCGTCACCCCAAGTGCGCATCAAAAATGCGAACGCTGTTGGCACTATCGCGCAGATATTGGGTCAGAAGCGAATCATCCAACCATTTGTGGACGCTGTGTGAGCAACCTTGAGGGTGCCGGTGAATCGAGAAAATATGCCTGATCAAGCAATGTCGCGCTGGTCGTGGTTACGCTGGTTGTGGATCAGTGCGGTGGTTATCGTCTTTGATCTCTCCAGCAAGTACTACTTCGACAGCACTTTTGCCTATGGTGAGACGCGTTACGTGACGCCGTTCTTCAATTGGGTATTGGTCTACAACCCTGGTGCGGCGTTTAGTTTTCTCGCTGACGCAGGCGGGTGGCAACGTGAGTTCTTTATCGCGCTCACCGTCGTGATCACAAGCGTGCTGCTATGGATGCTCAAATCAAATGCACAGAACCGTCTTTTGTCGGTCGCGCTTGTGTTGACCATTGGTGGTGCGCTGGGCAACCTGTTCGACCGCATCGTTCACGGCCACGTCATCGACTTTATTCAACTGCACGCCGGTGGCTACTATTGGCCGGCGTTTAATGTCGCGGATTCAGCGATTTGTATAGGCGCTGCATTATTGGTGTGGGACGCCATTCGGCAGCCCAAGGCAACTGCCGAATCGATGGCAGAGAAGTAGACTAAGCACAAGTACGTAGGGTTCGGGGTTAGCATAGGCAGGTGGATTCCCAGTGCTCGTAGAATCTTAGGTTTCGGACATGCCCACCAAAAACAAGACGTGGAGCCAAGTTTCAAAGGAAAATGCCTGAAAATGACTGTCAATACTAGAGCTTGAATATGGATGAATCTGAAATTTTGCTCGCCAATCCTCGTGGGTTCTGCGCAGGCGTTGATCGCGCGATTGAAATCGTCGAACAGGCGCTAAAGCTGCATGGTGCACCGATCTACGTGCGGCACGAAATCGTTCACAATAAATACGTGGTCGACGACCTGCGTGCAAAGGGCGCTGTCTTCATCGAAGATTTGGCCGACGTGCCAAAAGATGCCACCTTGGTCTTTAGTGCACACGGGGTGTCACTGGCGGTGCGACGCGAGGCGCAAAAACGCGGCTTCAGAGTATTTGACGCAACCTGTCCGTTGGTGAAGAAGGTGCATATTGAAGTGCTAAAGCGCCGAAATGAAGGTTACGAAGTTGTCATGATCGGCCATGAAGGTCACCCCGAGGTCGAGGGAACCCTTGGGCAGTCCGATACCGGCATGTACTTGGTTGAGTCGGTGGAAGACGTCGCCAATCTTGAGATCGCCCACGCGGAAAAACTGACATACGTAAGTCAAACAACCCTGTCAGTCGATGACACGCAAAAAGTGATCGACGCGTTGAAGATGCGATTCCCACATATCGTTGGTCCCAAACAAGACGACATTTGTTATGCGACGCAAAACCGCCAGGACGCGGTGAAGTTCATGGCACCGCAGGTGGAGGTGGTGATCGTGGTAGGCTCGCGGACGAGTTCCAACACCAACCGGCTACGTGAGTTAGCCGATTTGCTGGGTTGTGAAACCCACCAAGTTGACGATGCGGAAGAGTTAAGGCCCGAATGGGTAGCCGGCAAGAAGCGCATCGGCGTCACCTCTGGTGCCTCGGCGCCTGAAGTGTTAGTCCGAGATGTAATCGCCAAGCTAAAGTCGCAAGGGGTGGCGAGCGTCAGGGAGCTCGATGGCATTGTCGAAACCATCACGTTTCCGCTACCTAAAGGGCTCAATCGCCAAGCGGCATAACCCGTCCCTCTGACAGGCGGTAGATTCCAGCGGACCAAGGGAGCGGGACGATGAACGTGGGACTTAACGCGCTTTTATAATGGGAAGTCTTTTAACTTGGAGATCAACCATGCGTGCTACCTGTATCTATACCCTCGTCGCGGGATTTGTCACAATTGCTACCGCTGCGCCCTCTGGTTTGGCGCAAACACCGTCGGTGCCGATGAAGCCAGGTCTTTGGGAGATCGTGGTGAAGAATGAGACTCCCGGTGACGACAAAAAAACAACAAATACGTCAAGAATTTGCTTTAGGGCAGATGCGTTGCGTGCAACCGAACAGATTCTGCCGCAGCAAGGTCAATTCGGTGCGCGCTGTGCGGTGAAGGAATTCAAATACGCGTCCGCCACGGCCACTTGGATAGCAACCTGCACGAGCAAGACCGGCACGCTGAGCGGTCCTGGTACCTTGACTTTCAAGGCGGATGATTACAGTGGCACCGCTCAGCTAACCGGCAAAGAAGGCGCCAAAATCAGCAAGGTTAACCAGACGTTCAATGCCAAGCGCGTATCCGACTGCCCTTAGTCGCCTTAATCATTGCCCGACGCCCGTCATGATTTTTTCACATACATAGCGCCGAATTTCCCCATTTGCTAGCTCGTTGTCCGTCGGTGCGTGCTGGCGTACCGCTAGTCGGTTGATGTTGTTCGCACTCGTCTCGGTTTCGTATCATTTTTCTTGTCAACAGGAGTACGTTATGCGTTCGCAGCGTGGATTTACGTTAATTGAAGTCATGATTGTTGTTGCCATCATTGGCGTTCTTGCGGCCGTGGCCTTGCCAGCGTACGGGGACTATGTAAAGCGCGGCAAAATCGTGAACGCGACGTCAGTTCTATCGATGATGCGTGTGCAAATGGAGCAGTATTTTCAGGACAACCGCACCTATGTTGGTGCATGTGTTGCGGGCACTGTCGCGCCATCACCGGCAACTAACCAAGATTTCTCGTTTGCTTGTTCGAATTTGGGCGCATCAACTTACACCGTGACGGCCACCGGCAGTAGCGGCGCGATGAACGGTTTTAGCTACACCATCAACGAGAGCAACATTCGCGCGACGACGGGTACGGGGGGCTGGGGCAAAACCAGCACCACTTGTTGGATTCAAAAAAGCGACGGTAGCTGCTAATGAATGCACGACGCCGAGGTTTCACGATTGTTGAGCTCATGATCGGGCTCGTGATTTTTGGCGTTTTGATTACGCTCGGCCTTCCAAGCATGAGGGCGTATTCCACCAATTCCAAAATCCTTGCGCTCGCGCAGTCATACCAAGCCTCCGTGCAGCAAGCCCGTGGTCATGCGGTGCTGATAAATTCAAACGTTGATATCGTGTTGACGAACGTAGCGGCCTTGCCGACGAATGTCGCAGCGACAGCCAGTGCGACTGGACCAAATTGGATTGTACGAGTGCAGCCTAATCCCAACGCACCGCCGCCTGTTAGCCCCATCACGGCCAGTAATCCGGCGACGGTTCTCGCAGATGCCTATGTGTTTGTTGAGGGCAGGGGGGGCTCCGACGACACCAGCGCCGCCAGCGTGGCTGCGGTAGACATCAATAGCAGTGTTGGCACCCTCGGCGGCGTAACTTACGATGATGCAAAGTTGGTAACGTTCAGCGGGCTTAGTAATGCATCGTCCCTGTCAAAGTCGGCGGCCGTCAGATTTTCCGCCTCTACGGCGAGCGGCATGGCGTGTGCGCCGACCGGACCGATCCGTTGTTTGATGGTGGTGATCGCCCCCGGGGGTCAATCCAAGGTGTGCGACCCTGCAGCTACGACGGTGGGGGATACCCGGTCATGTACGTAAACTTGTTCCAAACCCGAGATGTATCAACCGTCTTGCCGAGTATTGAGCAAGGTTTTTTCTTGCTTGAAGCGCTTATTGCGATTTTGATATTTTCCCTTGGCGTACTCGGTATGGTGGCATTGGGTACGGTTGCTATCAGTGCGCAGAACGACGCACAATACCGCACGGAAGCCGCTAATTTTGCCAGTGATATCGCCAGCGAGATGCAACTCACCGTTGGGCGGGTCTCCTTCGTGAATGCGAATAACGTCAGCATGAATGTCGTTGACGCCACTGAGTTGGCGTCGTTTGAGCACCTTCCGGGCGGGCCGACGGATACCCCGTGTGGCTTCAGCGGTAGTGCGTCGACAAATGCAGTTGTTACCGCATGGCTAGATAGGCTCACGGCCGCAAAGACCGGTCTCCCTGGTACTTCCGCCAGCGCCGTCCAAATACAAATCCGCACCGGGGCAAACGGGTTCAATCAGGCCAATATCACTGTTTGTTGGCAAGCTCCGAGCGACAAAGCCCAGCGAAAGCACACGCTTGTTACCTACATCAACTGAGACTGGCATGCGCCCGGCGTCCTCTTACGTAACGTCCTCGAAGAAGCTGCGATCAAGCGGCTTTTCGTTGCTTGAGCTACTAGTCGGCGTCGCCATTGGCTTGATAGGCATCGTTGCGATTTTTCAAGTCCTGACGACTTGGGATAGCCGACGGCGCAGCACCACTGCCGGTAGCGATGCGCAAGTATCAGGTGTGATTGGGCTATTCCAGATGGAGAAGAGTTTGAAGCTCGCAGGGCTGGGGTTCGCAACCCTACCGCCGGCAATTTTTGGTTGCCCGGTCTCCGCTTATAACGCAGGTTTTTCCACGACCAACTTTACGTTTCCCCTAGTGCCGCTCTCGATTACGCAGGGGACCGGCGGGCAACCAGCGAGTATCACCGTGCTGGCTGGTAACTCAAGTTTTGCCGCCGATGGGACGTTATTCAAATCCTCAACGTCTACGTCAAAAGCCACCTCAGGCAACGGAGGCTTTAGGTTGGGTGATCTGGCAATCGTCGCACCGCAATCTGTTGTTGGCACGTTGAAGTGTTGGCTGGTCGAAATCACCGACCGGTCTGACCCTACCTTTGTCAATTTGGGACACTCTTCTGGTACCGGAGGCCAGTACGTGTCCGATTACACTGCAGCCACGACATTGCCAAAATACAATGACCCTGTAAATGATAGCAATACGCTCGGCGTCGGAAATCTATACAACCTCGGTCCAGCGCCTGCGCTCGAGAGATGGACCATTCAGCAGCCTACGGCGGGCTCGATGTCGAATGCTCGGAAGTTGATCAAGACCAACCTGCTCACCAACGTCACGACCGAGGTGATGGATGGTGTGGTTAATTTGCAGGCCAGATATGGCACCGACGGTTCGGACGGGACGCCCGCGGATGGCCTTATTGCGGATACCGAATGGCAGACCGCCGCCCCGACCGATTGGTCGAAGCTGCTAGCCGTGAGAGTGGCCCTGCTCACGCGCAGCCAGCAATTTGAAAAAGACTACGTTGCCAGCGCCGTGCCTTCGTGGTGGGCGGGTGATTTCACCATGTTCAATATTGATGGGACCACAGGTGCTGCCCCAACAGCCGCCTTGACAAACAGTCCTAACGACTGGCGCGGTTACCGTTACCGTGTCTACGAAAAAATCATCCCACTTCGAAACATCATTTGGCCGACTCTGCAATGAAAAACACTCATTTCCATTCTCGTCCCACACAAAACAATCGCACGACGCAGCGTGGGCTCTCGGTACCAGCGAAGGGCTATCAGGGCGGAATTGTGCTTGTTGTTGCGCTGATTGTACTGGTCGCCATGGCGCTAGCCGGAATCGCGATGGTCCGACAAATTTCATCGGGTGTCGGTATCGCGGGCAACATCGGTTTTCGGCAAAACGCGGTTTTAGCCGCAGACTATGGTGCTGAGGTTGCTCGCGTTTATTTCACGAGCAAAACAGCCTCAGAAGATGGCCTTATCAAGGATAGTCTGAGTGATGGTTACTTTTCCAGTGTGACTGCCGCAAACGTTGACTTTACGAAATCGTCGGCGTGGACAACTGGCACGAAGAAGGTCAGCAATACATCGGACAGTACCGGCAATACGATCACGTATCAAATCCACCGAATGTGCAGTGTCCCAAACATCAGTGCCTATGACCCTTCCAATAACTGTGTGATGGCGAACACCAACGTAGGCTTGACTGGAAAAGAATTGGGCAGTCCACCGCTGGTGACGAAAGGACAGCCCTATTTTCGAACCACGATTCGGGTTCAAGGCACACGAGGGACGACCAGTTTTGTTCAGGTCATGTCGTATTGAAGATCATTTTGGCAGGCATTGACGTCTTGATTGGCGTCGGGAGAAGGTAATGGACACATCCATACAGAAGGGCCACCTATCGTTGCGTGAGGTGTTTTTTAGCGCGTTATTGCTCTTGGCGGGCCAAGCGGTTTATGCCCAGACTGACATTGCAACGACACCCGTTGCGTCGGGCGTGACGGTCAATGCGAAACCCAACATCATGCTGTTGATGAAAAACTCCGGTACCACGGGTTTTACACACATGCCTGATGACGTGGAGCCATCTAGCAGTATTCCCATGCCGATCGGCTACAAGAACTACCTGTGTAACTTGCTTTACTACAATCCGAATACAACCTACGTCATCCCTAAAGCGGCGGACGGAACCTCATTGCCAACGCCGAGCTTTGAAGCCGCGTATTACAACTACTTTCTCAGTCCCACCAATCTGACCAACCTAGCCACCTCGTTTCAGGCTTGGGACGCAAGCACACAGCGTTTGACCACCCGCGCGGTCGATACACCGCAGCAGGCGTACTACTACGTTTACACGGGCCCGGAGACCCTGAGTGGCGTCACAACCCCTTGCACAGACGTAGATAGCGGCGCGTCCCAGACAACTGCGGGGGGGGGCACTTTTACCCGAGTGCTGGTTAGTGCCACATCAGGTATTAGTAGTTCGGATGAAAGGCTGAATTTTGCGATCTGGTACAGCTACTATCGAACCCGCCTGCTCCTCACCAAAAGTGCAGTCAGCTTGGCGTTCTCGTCGCTGACCAGTAACTATCGTGTTGGCTTCATTAACACTCGCCCAGGTAACCCGGTCGCAAGCGCGAACTATCTTCCCATTTCTGACTTCGATACGCTTCAACGTAGCGCATGGTTCAGCAAAGTTTTTTCGCAAGTCTCCCAAGGAGCCTCGCCAGTGCGCGAGGCACTGGCTCGCGTTGGGCGTCACTACGGGGGTAAGCAGGACAGCATCAATACCGGTATGACGGGCGATCCGGTCCAATACTCGTGCCAGCAGAATTTCACTATTCTCACCACCGATGGCTACTGGAACACTGCTGCCGAAACGGCGGGGCCGGTAAAGCTTGACGGCACGACATTGGTTGGAAAGCAAGACAACGTCCTCACCGATGCGAACGGCAATACGCCGAGACCAATTTACGACGGTTCCATAGATACTTCAACCATCGTCACCGGCAAGAACAATACTTACCAATACGCGCCTTGTTCAAGCGGATATTCGCTCATCAAGACCGTGCAGAACCTCGTGAGTACGAGTCAAACGCTACGAGCGACTTCTCAACAAAGTCAAAGCACCAACCAAAACTTGGCAACGACGACGCAGTTGCTTGAGAGCACAGCGCAAAATTTGTCTAGTACTTCCCAGACTTTGCGAAGTACGTCTCAACTGTCGGCGACTACGACACAAAACCGGCAAAGCACAGTACAGAATCTGCAATCCACCGCACAGACACTGCAAAGTTCAGCGCAAAATCTGGCGACGACCACGCAAAATCTGCGGAGTACGGTACAGAATCTGCGATCAAGTGTACAGAACCTCGAAAGTACGTCACAGCTCACGGTGAGTACGCTGCAGAATCTGCAAAGCACGGTGCAGAATCTAAGCTCAACCACACAGAACTTACAGAGTACGTCGCAGGTCACCCAAAGTACCACGCAGAACTTGCGAAGCACGCAGCAGATTCTCGCATCGACTACGCAGGTCACCCTGACGACGACCGTGACAACGACCAGCACCGCGACGCAATTGCAGAGTACTGTACAGAATCTGCAATCTACCAGCCAAAACCTACAGACCACAAATCAAACGCTTCAGTCCAGCACACAAAACTTGCGAAGCACCACGCAAAACTTGCGCACCACCTTGCAGAATTTGCAAAGTACCGCGCAGACCACGCAGTCGACCACCCAAGTTAACCGAAGCACAACCCAGAATCTGCAAAGTACGGCGCAGAATTTGCAAAGTACGTCGCAGTTGAGGATCAGCACGAGCCAGAACTTGCGGTCCACTGTGCAGAATCTGCGAAACACGACACAGAATTTGCAGAGCACGTCGCAGTTGCGGATCAGCACGAGCCAGAATTTACGATCTACTGCACAGAATCTACAGAGTACTGCACAGAACCTTCAGAGTACTTCTCAAACGCTGACCAGCACCAACCAAACTACCCGGTCGACAACACAGAATCTGGCTAGCACTGTGCAGAATCTGCAAACGCAAACACAGGTACGAATCTCAACCGTACAGCAGATCGAATACGACGCTGCTACCGAGCTTTCCACGGCGGTTGCGGTGTGTACACCAGGCGGGACAATTACCTGCACTCAGTTCACCACCGGTCCGACTTTGGTAGCCTCTTGTACCGCTAGTGGGCCGACTGCGGGCAATAATTACGTCACGACGACTTGCGCCACCAGCCCTATCGGGACGGCAAACACACCGGTACAAACCTGCACGCCAGCCACAGCCGCCGCCGCTAACGGCTTCACCACCACGACCTGCTCGACGAACAATACGACGGACGTTCCCGTTGCGACTTGTACGCCAGTGACGGCTACATCTGGTAACTCTTGGACGACCACGACCTGCTCGACGAACAATACGAGCAGCGTTCCCGTGGAGACCTGCACGCCCGCGACGGCCTCGTCCAGCA
>JBIIYQ010000063.1:0-17308 GCA_044346745.1 Usitatibacteraceae bacterium
GAGCTATCGGCTAAAAGAAGCCGCCGCCCGCATTGCACAAAACCCGTCCGTCAACTAATAATCAACGCGTCCTGCCCGGGGGAATTTGGGCGGCCATAAGTGGGGGAATTTGAAGTGGCCATCGGGGAGGTAAAAGAAGAATTTTCAAGAAGCTTGGTAAGTGTCGGGTCAACGTAAATGCCAAGCTCAGGGATATAGACAATGACGTGGTTAAAGGCAAGCTCTTGCGGCAGGACGCTCTTGAGCTGCGCGGGTCCCCAACCACTGCCATTAACTTCCACTGGTTCAGCATGTATCCCAGCCGCCGACAATAGCTTGAGATACAACATCACGAAGTCAAGGCAATTCCCAGTGCGCGCGTCTAACGTTTGGCGAATAGTGTTTGGGGTGTACTTCTCCTTCAGATTAAATGTGAACCCCCGCTCGTCGTAGCGCAAGAACTGTCCGATCCATTTTGATAAGTGATACGCCTTCTCGATCTTTGAGTAGTTGGTGCTATTCAGAATGTCTTGCACGATCGGAGCAATTTTGAAAACGTCTTTGATGTCACTGCTGGCAAGTTCAGCCCTGTAAAACTGGGCATGTTTTGCGGCAATGCTTGACCACTGCCCGTACGAAATGGTGATCTCGGGCGGACGTTCAGCACCACCAACTCTTGAGCCGAACCACTCTTTGCTTAGCCCATATTCCTTGTCGCGATCGGAGGTACCGGAAATCTGACGCTCGGTGAACCCATTGAGTTCCGCCTCCAAGTTATCTTGGCTGATCAACCCTCGCCGTAGGATCAGCCTAGCCTCCTTTACTGGCGTCTCAATCGGGAGCGCAAGAGTTAGTCCATGTTCCTCAAGTCCACTTGCAATACTTCCCTTTATGGAAAAGCTCACCTTCAACCTTGCTGGTGAGCGAGTTTTCGGAACCTTTACATATGCAGCCTTTACGGTTATACGTACTCCCTTTGCGTCCGTTAGATCAAAAGTTTTGTAGTCGACTGGCGCGTTTTCCCACCTCCCAGCTGTTGTTGAGATAGCAATCGAAATCCCCACGTAGTCAGTCATACCCGCAATTACCGGGGGAAGAAACAACGCATTGCTATCGTCTGAATTCGCTGGAAGCTCAACCTCCCATGATTCCTTGAGAGTCGCGATCTCGGAATCCACACGACTCATTTCTCTTACGAAAGAAAAATACTTGGTTGGCGTAACGAGGGGCTGCGCAAATTGCGTCGAAAGCCCCTTCATCATTAGATGGTTTGCTTCAAGCGAAAAAACCGCCCCGCTCCATACGAGGAGAGTCACAGCATAGAAGACTTTCGCGACCTTGAGACTCATGCACGCCCTACCTATAGATTGCATAGCACGAACAACAAAAACTAACTCGAGTACACAAACAAGCTGCGTCAACCAGTGCCACGACGCGCCACTACCCTCGCTTAAACACCGCCAGCGCTCCACCCGCCGCGACAAACAAACTTCCAACACCACGATTGGTCCAGCGAATGTGGTTCGGGTCTTTGAGCATTCGCAGAATCGTCGATGCCAGCGCCGTGTAGCCGATCATCACGAGTACATCGACCACAACCATCGTGCCGCCGAGGATGGCGTATTGAATGGCGGTCGGCTTACTTGGGTCAACAAACTGGGGCAGCACGGCAGCCAGAAACAACAGTCCTTTTGGATTGGTGAGGTTGACCAACAGCCCTTGCTTGAAGATGCCGAATGGGGTGGTGTCTTTGAAATTGGTTTGTGCGGCGATTTGCTCAAAAGGCACCGGCTCCTCACGGAATTTCTGGATGCCGAGGTAAATCAAGTACGCAGCGCCCAAGTACTTCATGATGTCGAAGGCAGTGGTGGATGCGACCAGCAGAGCGCCCAAGCCGATCCAGATGGCGAAGACGTTAACGACGATGGCCGCTTGCAAGCCGGCGAGGTTCCACATGCCGCGTGCGAACCCATACTTCATGCCGGCCGACATGCTCGACAATGCACCCGGGCCGGGAGACACGCATATGATTACTGTCGCCACGAAATAGGTGAACCAAGTACTGAATTCCATGGTGGTTGGCCTACTTCGCTTCGACGTATTTTTGGTTGCCTTCGACCGCACGTTTGGCCATGCCATCGATGACCGATGGGGCAATCAACTTTAGCCACTGCCCGAGTTTGCCTTTGAGTGTCATCACCACTTCGCGTTTGCGATTGCTGATGGCGTCGACAATGATGGCCGCACATTCCTCGACGCTCATCACCTCTTCCTTGTTAACAGGATCGATCTTCGCAGGCTTGCCGTCTGCACCCGTGGCGTTTTCGCGAATGCCGGTAGCGACAAATCCAGGATAGATCATGGTGACGCTAGTGCCAGTACCTTGGAGCTCGATGCGCAACGAATCGAAGAATCCGCGCATGGCGTGTTTGCTAGCGGCGTAGGCGGTTCGGGTGGGAACGCCAACTAAGCCCGTCAGGCTGGCGACGCCAACAATGCGGCCGCGGCTCTTCTGCAGGTGCGGCAACGCGTAGTGGGTGCAATACACCGCCCCAATGTAGTTCACCTGCATGATGCGTTCGATGATCGACATGTCTTTGATGTCGGCAAACTTTGCCCACATGGTCATACCGGCGTTGAGCACGATGGTGTCGATGCCGCCGAATTCAGAGACGGTCATATCGATCAGGTGTTTGCAGTCGGATTCTTTGGCGACGTCGCAGGCGATCACGGTCGCGCGCGCGCCGAGTTTGCGCACCTTGTCGGCAACACGTTCGAGTTCGTCAACCCGACGCGACGACAGCACGAGGTGTGCTCCTTCTTTCGCGAGCTGATACGCAAGTTCTTCGCCGATGCCGGTCGAGGCGCCGGTGATGATGGTGATGTTGTTGGCCATTGTAGAAAGTGACATTAGCTTTCCGTTTCGACGTCAGGGATGTGATTAAACGCGATGGCTAGTCTGCCATGATCGAGCGCCTGATGCGCGCCGCCAAAATACGCGGCACGTTTACCAAAGCGCAGATTGAGGTCATCCATTGCGGCATTGAGTTTTTTCTTCGTTGGATCTTCGCCGAACAGTGAGAAGTTTTGCGCGCCGTCGGGCACGAGGTCACCAAACACCACAGCGACTTGCAGAGGGGTGGCGGACTTCCGCTTAGGATACTTTTCCCACAAACCGGTGATGGTGTGTACCAAGTCGAGTGTGTCCTGCGTCGGCTGCAGTCGTGCGTCCGTTTCCCACGTCGGCGCGTTCAGGTGTTTGACCTTGATTGCGACGTGACCGGTGGTGTGGCAGGCCTTGCGCAAACGCATCGCCGCTTTTTGCGTGAGGCGGTTGAGCACCGCTAGGGCGTTGTCGCGATCGCGCAGCGCCGGTGGCAGCACGTGCGAGTGGGAAATCGAGCCCATCTCGTTGTGGATCTCGGCAACCTCGACACCGCGCAGCTTCTGATAAAACCGGTTACCGCCAACGCCGCCCCAGATGGTGTGCAGCTGATCTTCGGTCTGACGATACAAGTCGTGGATAGTCTGGATGCCGTGTTTTTTCAGCCGTGTCTCCATGTTTTTGCCCACTCCGTTCAGCGCGCGCAGATCGAGGTGACGAATTTTTGCCGGCACGTCGTGCTCTTCGAGTATCACCAGTCCGTCCGGCTTTTGCATGTCCGAGGCAAGTTTGGCTAGGAACAGATTTGGCGCGATGCCGATGGAAACCTTCATGTACTCCCCGATGCGGGAGGCCAAATGCCGTTTGATGTCGTTGGCTAATGCCGATGCCCGCTCAGGTGTTTTGTAGCCCGCCGGCAAGTCACACACCATCTCATCGATTGAAAGCACCTTCCGTACTGGTGCGATTTCATCGACTGCGGCGACGGCGCGATGGTGCATGTCGATATACAACTCATGCCGGGCAACCACGAGCACGATGTCGGGGATTTTGGCTTTGGCCTCACCGACGTTGGTCAACGTCTTCACGCCAAACTTCTTGGCTTCGTAGCTCGCCGCGATCAAACAAGTGCTGTCCGCCAACATCGGCACGACGCCGACCGGCCGCCCGCGTAGTTCCGGGCGATCTTGCTGCTCGCAGGAGGCGAAGTAGGAGTTGAAATCGACTAAGAGCGAGCTGATCGACATGCTGCAATGTTACTCGCAAGGGTGTTTGCTGTAAACGTATACAGCAACTACAAAAAATCAAACTCTAGTAGGGGCGGGCGCTTTCAGGCATAAATGCTTCAAAACACCCGTCGGTAGGCGACTTTACGCTTTTGCTGGTAGATCGGTCGCGGCGATGAAGGTGGCAACCATCAGTTCCAATCCAGACTGATCTTGAGTGGCAAAGCGATTCAGGATGGGTGAGTCGAGGTCGAGCACGCCAACCAGATGGTCACCATTCAAGATGGGAATGACGACTTCGGAGTTTGACGCCGAGTCACAGGCGATATGTCCGGGAAACTCGTGCACATTCGGCACTAGAAACGTTCTGCGATGAAAAGCGGTGTTGCCGCATACCCCGCGCGGTGACGGGTGCACGGGGATGCGTACACACGCGGGTTTGCCCTGAAACGGGCCGAGGATGAGTTCGTCGCCGCGCATCAGGTAAAAGCCCGCCCAGTTGAGATCGGGCAGGAGATTGAATAGCAGCGCAGAGAAATTTGCCGCGTTGGCGATGAAATCGCGCTCACCGTCCAACAGGCTCTTCAGTTGCTTGTTTAGGTCGGCATAGAGCTCAGTCTTATTGGGCGCGGTCAGCGCGTTGTTGGCAAACATTGGTTGAACTCACAGAGTACTTACGAGTCAAGATTCTACGCGCGAAAAAAAGCTGTCAGCGGCTGGATCGCCGCAGGCGGATGGCATCGCGGTATGTGTCCATCTGTAAGCCCCCTATAATTGTTCGTCCCCATCTTTTTGAGGCTGTCATGAACCATCGTCTTCGTTCCAACCTGCGAGTATTGCTGGCGGTCATCGGCGCTACGCTGGCATCACATGTCACGGCACTGTCTGCGCAAACGCCCGCGCCTTCGTCGTCCTCCCCGAGTCCCGCTATGCCTTCCAAACCGTCCACTCCGGCCGCTCCGCCCGTTGCAAAAAAAGTCCCCAAAACGTTTGAAAACTTTGGCGATAAACGCGTCGACGACTATTTCTGGTTGCGGGAGAAAAGTGATCCTGCCGTCGTGGAGTATTTGAAGGCGGAAAACGCCTACTTGGATTCCGTGATTGGTCACTTGAAACCATTCCAAGAAACGCTCTACAAAGACATGCTCGGTCGCATCAAGGAAACCGATGACAGCGTCCCGTATTTCATGCGAGGGTACTGGTACATCACCAAAACGCAAGAAGGCAAACAGTACTCGATCAACACCCGCCGCAAAGGAACGCTGGAAGCCAAGGAAGAAATCTTGCTCGATGGCAATGAACTGGCCAAGGGCAAGGCGTTTATGTCCATTGGCAGCATGACTGTGAGCCCGGATAACAAGTGGCTGGCTTATTCGGTGGATTTCACCGGCTTTCGTCAGTACACGCTCCAGTTCAAGAATCTCGAAACCGGGGAGGTTCTCGCCGACAAGATTGAACGAGTGACCTCTGTCGCATGGGCCAACGATAACAAAACGATCTTCTACGTGACGGAGGATGCAACAACAAAGCGCTCCAATCAGCTATACCGTCACACACTTAGTGCAAAAGAAGACAAGTTAATCTTCGAAGAGAAGGATGAGCTCTACAACATTGGTGTCGACTCGACTCGCAGCCGCGCTTACATCATCCTGACCAGTGAGTCTTCCGAGACCACGGAGCAGCGTATTCTCGACGCCAATAAGCCGGAAGGTATGTTCGCGGTATACGCGAAGCGCAAAGAGAACATCAAGTATTACGTCGACCACCATGACACTAAATTTCTGATTGTGACCAACGATACCGGTCGTAACTCTCGTCTGGTCATGGCACCGGTTAGCTTGAAGGCGGACACCAGGAGCTGGAAAGAGATCATTCCTCATCGCAAGGATGTGAAGCTTGACGGCGTGGATGTCTTTAAGGACTATTTTGTTGCCGTCGAAAAGAAGGGCGGCCTGCCGCAGCTTCGTGTCTTCGATATGAAGACGATGAAGCCACACGATATCGCCTTTCCAGAGGCGGCTTACGACGCCACACCCGGCCAAAACGCGGAGTTTGACAACAAGCTATATCGTTTCAACTACGGTTCGCTGGTGACGCCCAATTCGGTTTTTGACTATGACGTTGCAAAACGTGAACGAATCCTGAAGAAACAACAGCCCGTCTTGGGTGGGTACAACGCAGCCGATTATCAAGTCGAACGCATCATGGCCACCGCCAAGGATGGCGTGAAAGTGCCAATTTCGCTGGTCTACAAGAAGTCCATGCGTAAACCCGGCGTGCCGCAGCCAACTCTTCTCTATGGCTATGGCTCGTACGGCTTTGCCTTGCCGCTCGCATTTCGCTCCAGCCGCCTCGCTCTGCTTGATCGCGGCATGGTGTACGCCATCGCGCACATTCGCGGCGGCGGGGACATGGGCAAGCAGTGGCACGACGACGGCAAAATGATGAAGAAAATGAACACCTTCACTGACTTCATTTCGACCGCCGAACATTTGATCCAGCAAAAATACACGGCACCGTCGATGCTCGCCATCCAAGGGGGCAGCGCGGGTGGATTATTGATGGGAGCGGTGACGAATTTGCGGCCCGATCTATTCAAGGCGGTCGTTTCACAAGTGCCTTTTGTTGACGTCATGAATACGATGCTTGATGCGACATTGCCGCTGACGGTGGGTGAGTATCTGGAATGGGGCAACCCGAACCAAGAGAAAGCTTACAAATACATGCGTAGCTACTCCCCCTACGACAACTTGAAGCGGGGCGCGTATCCAGCAATGCTGGTGGAGACATCCCTGAATGACAGTCAAGTGATGTACTGGGAGCCGGCAAAGTATGTTGCCAAGCTTCGTACACTGAAGACGGACAATAATCCGCTCTTGCTGAAGACCAATCTCGATGCAGGTCATGGCGGTGCATCCGGACGCTACGACTACCTGAAAGAGATTGCAATCACCTACTCGTTTGTCCTCTCGCAGCTCGGTATCGAAAAATAACGCCCGCGCTTATGCCATTGGGGCTCACGTTAGGATTCGTGCTGACTTCAGCCACATCTGCCACATCTGCCACATCAGCCACATAGGGCCCCGGTCCCCGCCGCGAGCCGAATGATCGGTTCGCGGCGCGGTAACCTTGAAATGCTCCTTTCTAATCTTCAGTTGTTTGGCGTTTGTGTCCTCATTTGGGGATCAACGTGGTTCGTCATCACCTTTCAATTGGGGCAGGTCGCCCCCGAGCTTTCGGTCGCTTATCGATTTTTGATCGCCTCAGCGGCGTTGTTTGCGTTCTGCCGGTGGCGCGGTTACGGACTCAAGTTTGCGGCCGGCGGGCATCGAGATTTGTTTATCTTTGGCGCAGGCATGTTCTGCGTCAGCTACATTTTTGTGTACCACGCCGAGCTCTACATCGTTTCTGGCATGGTGGCAGTTGCTTACTCTGCAAGTCCGATGATCAATATGTGGGCTTCGCGACTGTTCTTCGGTACGCCGATCACCGCGCGTGTCAGCGTTGCGGCCGCACTCGGCATTGTCGGTATCGTCTGTGTGTTCGGGCAGGAATTCAGCAAAATCTCCGCGAGCCGAAATCTTGAACTCGGCGTGTTGTTCACCGTGCTGTCGGTGCTCGCCTCCAGTGTCGGCAGCATGGTGGCGATGCGGACACAAAAACGCGGCTTCGCCACCTGGCCTTCCATGGCGTGGGGCATGCTCTACGGCGGCGCACTGGCGTTTGCGTATGCCATTGCCGTTGGTCGCCCGATCACGATGGACTGGAGTCCGTCGTATGTCGCCACACTTCTTTATCTCGCGCTGTTCGGATCCATCATCACCTTTGGGTGTTATCTCACGTTACTTAAGCGCATCGGTGCGGCGCAGTCGTCTTACGTGGGTGTGATGGTGCCGGTGGTGGCTCTTGTAGTGTCGTTTTTCTTCGAGAAGTTTGCGTGGGGCTGGATGACCACCCTGGGTGTGGCCTTGTTGGTGGTGGGCAACGTTCTGATGTTGCGCGCACCACCTGTCCCGCACCGTTAACGCTGCGAATGTTTGGCCATAAACTGATCTAGAGAGGCCGCCGCTTTTTTGCGCACCATCGCCTTTAACGGCCACGACCAGCCTAACAACAGGCCCAGCGGGCCGAGCGCCTGCTTCGACCATTTCCAGAATGGGAACTGATCAACGTGGCGGACAATCAGGCCATCGCGGAATGCGAATGCCGCTCGGATACGGTTGACCACCGGACGCCCCGTTTGTGAAAACGTATAACGCGCCTCCCAGACTGCCCGACCGCCAAGATCGTCTGCGGACGCTTCCAATAACGTCAGTTCAAGATCCTTGCCGCGGCTGACCAACATCCGCCACATGCCGCTCGCCTCGGCACCTTTGAGCATTGGAAAGGCGGGGTCGCTGAAAGCGATTTCTGGGTGATAACAGGCGGCCATTCCATCCGCGTCTCGATTGGCGAAGGCGGCATAAAAGCGTCGAATACACTGCTCATTTGGGTGCACGGAAATCTCCATGAATGCCGAATGCGGTCAGATGATAGTCGAGGTGAAGAAACATGTATTCACCCCACTCTGACTTCGAGAGCGGGCCAAACACCGGGTGCGGCGCAAGGCGGGCTTCCTGCGATTGGGATTCGAACGTTTTTAGTAGTTCAACCAGTTCGGCATGATCGGCTTCAAACGTGCTTGGTGGTTTTGTGCCGATGAATTCTTGAAGCGCGGCGGGTGAACGTGGCGCCCGCTCGGGCCACGGGAACACATGAAACACCAACCATTTAAGAATGGTGCGCTGCAAAAAGCCGGAGCGCTCGCGAGATGGTTGCAATCCGCACAGTTCACGCAGGTTGTTGTTCAAATGGCAGATAAGCTGGTGTCCTGTCACCCGTTGGTCGAGAGAAGTCATCGTCGCCTCGAGATGCTCGATACGGCGAAACAGGATGTTGCGTTCTTGGGGTTTGAAGTAGTCCGTCATCGGCAGGGAAAATTGATTTGGCGCAATCATTGTACTTGACCATCATCATGGTGCGGCGGCCGCGACCGGTTCCATACTTGGCACCGAACCAACAATGGAGGAAATACGATGTTGAGTGATATCGAAATCGCGCAAAAAGCGACGATGAAAAAAATCTATGAAATTGCCGACGGGTTGGGCATTCCGCAAGATGCGCTTGAGCCGTACGGTCACTACAAGGCCAAGGTATCGTTACAGTATGTGGACAGCCTGAAGGATAAGAAGAACGGCAAACTCATCCTAGTGACAGCAATCTCCCCGACACCCGCTGGTGAAGGGAAAACCACAACGACTGTCGGCCTCGGGGATGCGCTCAATCACATTGGCAAGAAGGCGATCATTTGTCTGCGGGAACCGTCACTCGGGCCAGTGTTTGGCATGAAGGGTGGCGCAGCCGGTGGTGGCTACGCCCAAGTCGTGCCGATGGAGGATATCAACCTACACTTTACGGGCGACTTCAACGCCATTGCGCTGGCCAATAACTTGCTCGCGGCGTTGATTGATAACCACATCAATCACGGCAATGCGTTGGGATTCGACGTGCGCCGGGTGACGTGGAAACGGGTGATGGACATGAATGATCGTGCCCTGCGTGATATCACGGTCGCACTTGGCGGACCGGGCAATGGTTACCCGCGTCAAGATGGATTTGACATCGTAGTCGCGTCCGAAATCATGGCGATATTCTGCCTTGCTAACTCGCTAAAGGATCTCAAAGCGCGCATCTCCAAGATCGTAGTGGGTTACACCAAAGACCTGAAACCGATTCTTGCCAAAGACCTTAACGCGCAAGGCGCAATGACGGCGCTGTTAAAGGACGCACTGCTGCCAAACCTCGTGCAGACATTGGAAAACAATCCCGCCTTTATTCATGGCGGCCCGTTTGCCAACATCGCACATGGTTGTAATTCGGTGATTGCAACACAAACCGCATTAAAGCTGGGTGACTATGTTGTCACGGAAGCTGGTTTTGGTGCCGACCTTGGTGCAGAGAAGTTTATCGATATCAAGTGCCGCAAATCAGGGCTGCGCCCAGACGCCGTGGTGATTGTCGCCACACTTCGCGCGCTGAAGTTTCACGGCGGCGTGGATGTTAAGGAGGTCTCGAACGAGAATCTCGCTGCGCTGGAAAAGGGCATCGTTAATCTTGAACGCCACGTTGACAACGTGATGTACAACTATGGCCTGCCCTGTATCGTCAGCGTGAATCATCGTACGCACGACACTGAGGCAGAAGTTGCCCTCCTGATGGATCGTGTTGCCAAGTTGGGTTGCAAAGTGGTGATTGCAAAACACTGGGCGGACGGCGGTAAAGGCGCTGCGGAAGTTGCCAAGCATGTGGTTGAACTATGTCAACAACCGAGCAATTTCAAATTTGTTTATCCCGACGAAATGCCGCTTTGGGAGAAAATGAAGACCATCGCCACGAAGATCTATGGTGCGTCCGATATCGCGGCTGACAATAAGATACGCGGCCAAATCAAGAAGTTGCAGGATGATGGCTATGGGCACTATCCGGTGTGTGTCGCCAAGACACAGTATTCGTTTTCCACAGATGCAGCGCTTAGAGGTGCGCCGTCCAACCACATTGTGACAATCCGTGAAGTGCGCTTGGCGGCGGGGGCGGAGTTTATTGTCATGGTTTGTGGAGATGTCATGACTATGCCAGGGCTGCCGAGGGTGCCGTCGGCTGCCACCATTGACGTGGACGACGATGGCAAGATCGTTGGTTTGTTCTGAACACCATTGACGAGGCACCGTTGGCGGAGGTATTTCCGCCCGCAACATACGCCATGCTCGCGGAAGACGGCCATACCCGAATTGGGGCAGTCGTTTACAGCGACTGCCCCAATCGCGTGATGGTCTTGAGTTCTGGCTGTATGCCAAAATAAAGTATAGGCATCTTGCGGTGCACGCAAACGCCAGTACTGATGGTAGGGTAGTCCATGCAGATGATCGGCAAGTACCATGTGTTGAGTAAGCTTGGCGAAGGCGTAACAAGCGCTGTTTATCATGCTCAAGATCCGTTTACGGGACGAGAGGTCGCAATCAAGTCCATGTTCCCGACCGCCCATAAGGATTCAACCGACGGTGCGCATTATCGCCAGATGTTTTTGAACGAGGCCGGTCTCGCTGGCAAGATTGATCACCCCCATATCGTCGGTATCTATGATGCAGTGGTCACCGAGGACATGAGTTACATCGTCATGGAGTACGTAGAGGGCGGCACGTTAGCAAAATACGTCACCCCAGAAAAACTGCTGGAACCCCAAGTGGTGGCTGAGATTGTCTTCAAGGCGGTGCGCGCACTGGGGTTCGCTTGGTCGCAAGGCTTGATTCACCGCGATATCAAGCCAGGAAACATCCTTTTTAAGTCCGGTACCGACATCAAGATTGGTGACTTTGGCGCGGCGGTCAAGTCCGGTGTGCATTCGGGGCTTATGGTAGGCTCGCCGCTCTACATGGCACCTGAACTGATTTCGGGCGGTAACGCGACCGTCCAGTCCGATATATACGCGCTGGGTATGGTGATGTACATGTTGCTCGCCGGACGCCCGCCTTACGAGGCAAGTAGCCATGAAAGCCTTGCCTACCAAATCGTCAATCACGACCCGGAGATGCCTTCGGCCTATCGCCAGGGTATGTCCGCTCCAATGGAAGATATCGTCAAGCAGGCCATCGCCAAAGATCCTGCCAGGCGGTTTCGGTCTTGGGAGGAATTTGGACGCGAGTTGTCCGACCTTTGGCGCAGTGAACACACGCCGCAAACGCAGCGAGGAGAGGTTTCCGACACGGAACGTTTTGGTTTCTTGAGAAATCTGGTCTTCTTTAGAGACTTTCCAGAAAACGAATTGTGGGAGGTGGTGCGCATCAGCAAATGGCGTGCCTTTGCGCCAAACACCACGTTGATAAAGGAAGGTGATGAAGGGGACTCGTTTTTCATCATCGCCGAAGGCAGCGTGAAGGTGACGCGCAATGGCAAATTGCTGAACGTGTTGTCGACCGGTGATTGTGTTGGCGAAATGTCGTATCTGGCAACGCGGGTCGGTCCGCGGTCTGCAACAGTGACTACCTCAGCGCAAAGCGTCTTGATGAAAATTCCAGCCGCCGATTTAAATTCGGCCAGCGAATCATGTCGCAATTTGTTTGACCGTAAATTTCTCAGCACGCTGGTGGAGCGTCTTGAGACGGCTAATCAGCGCCTGACGGTGACATAGGGAAGCTCTGATTAAGTCCAATTCGTCGCTCCGCGTCTGCCAAATGCGGTCGTCGCTCCCACAATAAGTCCTCCCGACATGTCCAAAGCATATGCCGCGTCGAACTTTTCATGCTCGCGCCTAGTGTGGCTTAGAGCTGAACTAAATCCGAACTTCCCCAGACCGAGGCTATTTGCCGAAGGCATACGACACAATGAATACCCCGACCATGGTCAGCGCGATAGCAAGTTTTGCCAGTGTACCGATCATCATTCCAAGCCAGGTTGCAAGACCGACGCGGCCAGCTTGACTGATTTGCTGGCGGGCGATGAGTTCTCCCGCGACGGCGCCAATGAACGGGAATACGAGCAGTCCCCGAAGGCCAGAGAATACGCCGAGCAGACTGCCGATGGCCGCGCCAACCAATGCGAGTTTTGACGCGCCCGCCCGTTTTGCACCCAACAGGGTGGCGACAAAATCAGCGGTGATGGCCACTGCGGTAAGGATGCCAAGGATGGTGAGTGTTGGCCAGCCTATGCGTTCGAAGTTGCCGATGTAGGCTGCGAGAAACAGACCGCCGAATACGAGCGGCACACCGGGCAGGGCGGGCAGTATAGTACCTGCGAGACCGATCAGTACCAGCAACACAGAGATTGCTCCGAGTACGTAGACGATATTGCCTTCCATGTATTGGCCTGTCAGAAATTGGTAGAGGTAGAGTCCAACGTCCTGTCAAAGTTCCAACCAAGTCGGTGTGATCTATTGTGCGACGCTGGGTAACAGGTGCTTATGCAACACCTTGCCACGATCCGGTGATGAATGGCCTATTATTGCGGCACGAGGAGAAGAAAACATGGCTGCAGTACTGAACAATTCGCCCATCGCTGAACCCGCGACTGATCACGACATCCACGCGAAGCGGCAGCATCTGGCAAAAACACTTTCCCAGTTTCTGCCAGCCGCTGCTGTGCTCACCGCCGCCGAAGACTTGCGACCCTATGAGTGCGACGGCTTGTCAGTGTACCGACAGCTGCCGATGATTGCCGCGCTGCCCTCAACGACGGCTGAGGTTGAAGGCATCATGCGCGCCGCGAATACGCAGAATGCAAAGGTTGTCGCACGCGGTTCCGGCACTGGCTTATCAGGAGGTGCGACACCATTGGCTGACGGCCTGTTGCTCTCGCTCGCCAAATTTAGTCGAATTGTGAATGTCGATCCGCTGGCGCGGACCGCGCTGGTGCAGCCCGGCGTTCGCAATCAAAAAATTTCCGAGGAAGTTGCTCATCTATCGCTTTACTACGCGCCGGATCCGTCATCACAAATCGCGTGTTCCATCGGTGGAAACGTGGCGGAGAATTCCGGTGGTGTGCACTGTCTCAAATACGGCCTCACGGTACACAATATCTTGAAGCTCAACATCGTCACGGTCGACGGTGTGTCAGTGACCATTGGCTCGGATGCCTTGGATAGCCCTGGTTATGACTTGCTCGCATTGATGACAGGCTCAGAAGGCATGTTGGGAATCACTACCGAGGTCACTGTGAAATTGACACCGAAGCCACAACTGGCGCGCGTGGTGATGGCCAGTTTTGCCGACGTCGAGAAAGCCGGCGAGGCCGTCGCGGCGGTGATCGGGGCGGGTATCGTACCGGCTGGCTTGGAGATGATGGACAAGCTTGCCATTCACGCCGTAGAAGATTTTGTGCGTGCCGACTACGATATGGATGCAGCGGCAATCTTGCTTTGTGAATCTGACGGTACACCCGAGGAAGTCGAAGAAGAAATCGCCAAGATGGAGGCGGTAATGAAGGCGGCCGGCGCGACTGCATGTCGTGTATCTCGCGACGAGGCTGAGCGCATGAAGTTCTGGTCGGGGCGCAAGGCCGCCTTCCCAGCAGTGGGGAGAATCTCGCCTGATTACTACTGTATCGACGGCTCGATTCCACGTGGCGCGCTGGCGCACGTGCTCAGACGCACCGATGAACTCTCCGTTAAGTACGGTCTGCGCTGCGCAAACGTGTTTCACGCGGGCGACGGCAACCTTCACCCACTGATTCTGTTTGACGCAAACAAACCCGGTGAACTGGAAAAGACGGAGGCCTTTTCTGCAGAGCTGCTGGAACTGTGCATCGAAGTCGGTGGTACGATTACCGGCGAACACGGTGTGGGCATCGAGAAGATCAATCAAATGTGCAGCCAGTTTAATAATGCTGAACGCGAGGCATTCTTCGAGGTCAAGCGCGCGTTTGATCCGAAGATGTTGCTAAATCCGGGGAAGGCAATTCCATCGTTGCATCGCTGTGCGGAGTATGGCCGTATGCGGGTCTCCGGTGGTGTAATGCCGCACGCAGATATTCCGCGTTTCTGAATATGGATACCTTCATTCGTTCCTTGCAAGACTGCGTGCTCGCGGCGCAGGCGAGTAAGTCGCCAATCGTTATTCACGGTGGAAACTCGAAGTCTTTCTACGGCGCGAAATCGATAGGCGAATTAATCGATATGCGTGGTTACGCGGGCATCATTGATTACCAGCCGCGTGAATTGGTGTTGACGGTTCGCGCCGGTACGCCGCTTGCAGAAATTGAAACGTTGATGGAACGAGAAGGGCAGATGCTACCGTTCGAGCCGCCGCACTTCGCACACGTGGCAACGACGGGTGCCACCATCGGCGGAACCGTTGCCGCCGGACTTTCGGGCCCACGGCGTGCCTACACCGGCGCGGTTCGTGACTTTGTGTTGGGGGCACGTATCATAAACGGCAAAGGCGAAGATTTGCATTTTGGTGGGCGCGTGATCAAGAACGTTGCCGGGTACGACGTGTCCCGGCTGATGGTTGGTGCGATGGGCACACTCGGCATATTGCTTGACCTTAGCTTCAAGGTATTACCCAAGCCTGCATCGGAAGTCACGCTGCGTTATGAAATGGACGAGGTGACCGCCATTCGGCGATTTAACGAGTGGGCGGGACAGCCATTACCGCTATCAGCCACCTGCTGGCACGATGGTGTTGGCACACTGCGGCTCTCGGGTACCAGTGCCGGTGTTGCAGCGGCAAAACAGAAGCTGGGTGGTGCTGAAATTGCAACCAACGATGCGACTGACTTCTGGCGGTCGGTACGAGATCATCAGCATGCTTTTTTCGAGGCTGCTCATCAGGCGTCGAAACCAGTTTGGCGCCTGTCGGTTTCGGCGACGACACCAGCTTTGAACCTAACATCGATGTTGCCAACTGCGCAGATGATTGAGTGGGGTGGCGCGCTGCGATGGTTGGCGGCGGATATCAACGCGTCCGAGTTGCGCAAGAAAATCGTCGCGGTAGGTGGCCACGCGACCCTTATGTATACGCGTGGTAACAGCGCTGGCGTGTTTCATCCCATCGAAGGAAAACTCGCCGAACTCAATCGTAATCTTAAAACTGCCTTCGATCCCGCCAACATCCTCAATCGCGGTCGTTTGGACAACGTTTCTCGATAAGCTCATGCAAACAATTCTCGCTAAAGAATTTCAGGGTACCGCCGCCGGCGAGGAAGCCGAAAGCATTTTGCGCAAGTGTGTCCATTGCGGATTCTGTTTGGCGACTTGCCCGACGTACAACCTCCTCGGTGATGAGCTCGATTCGCCGCGTGGCCGCATTTACCTGATCAAACAGGTGCTAGAAGGGGCTGAGCCGACAGGGAAGACCCAGCTACACCTCGATCGCTGCTTGACCTGTCGCGCGTGCGAGACCACTTGCCCCTCGGGTGTGCAGTACGGTCGTTTGGTGGATATCGGCCGGCACATCGTTGACGAAAAAGTCGGCCGCTCCACCGCCAACGGTTTGAAACGCATCGTACTCAAGAACGTGCTTCCGCAAACGAACCTTTTCAAGGTTGCGCTCGGTATTGGCCGAGCGGTAAAGCCACTTTTGCCCAACGCGCTCGCCAAAAAAATATCAGCGAAACGCGACGCAGGCGTTTGGCCGACAAGCAACCACGCCCGCAAAATGCTTGTGTTAGCCGGATGTGTTCAGCCGGCCATGGCACCGTCAATCAACACCGCCACGGCGCGTGTACTCGACCGACTCGGTATTAGCTTGGTGGTGGCACCGAATGCCGGCTGTTGTGGCGCCATCCCTCATCACCTTTGCGACGTGGAAGGAGGTCACGTCATGATGAAACGCAACATCGACGCGTGGTGGCCGATGATTGAAGGCGGAATTGAAGCCATTGTTGTTACCGCGTCCGGTTGCGGCACCATGGTTGCAGAGTATGGCCATATGCTGCGGGATGACAAAGCGTATGCGGAGAAAGCAGCACGTGTATCCGCGCTGTTTCGAGATGTGAGTCAGGTGATCGCTGCGGAACAAGCGGTGTTGTCCAAGTTGCTGCAAACGAAGGCGAGTACATCTACAACACCAAAGACCCGTGTCGCGTTTCACTCGCCGTGTAGCTTGCAGCATGGCTTGAAGATTCGCGGCAGTGTCGAAGCGCTGCTGCGTGATGCGGGATTTGAACTAACCGCAGTACCAGATGGCCATCTGTGTTGCGGCTCAGCCGGAACCTATTCGCTGTTACAACCTGAACTGTCGCAGCAGCTTTTGCAAAACAAAGTCGCGGCACTTGAGTCGGGGAAGCCTGAGATCGTTGCCACGGCCAACATCGGCTGCCTCGCGCACATTGAAGGCGGGCTGGCGGCGAGTCGTGGCGCGCCGATACGGCATTGGATTGAGTTAGTCGACGCTAGGCTGGTGCAGAGCTAGACAATTAAACTCACCTATCGGTGGGCGTTTGGGGGAGAAAGCGGCTCGAACGGCAAGCAGGACGGGTGGTGCAAATGGGTCAGACACCAGTTTCGCCCTCCGGCTTTTTCCGCCGTCCCCTTGCCGCCGGTGAGGCGCGTCGTTCAGATAAAGCTTCAGTTTCTTGTCGAAACCTCTCGCTGCCAAGGGCCCAACCTTTATGGCTCGCCTCCCGAATGTTCCGAAGTTCGTCCGCCGCAAGCTCCGCCTTGAACAACGCCCGATAGGCGGCGCGCCGC